>JAPLGX010000501.1 GCA_026389925.1 Chloroflexota bacterium | reverse complement strand
GCCGTGCGCTGCGGGCGCCCCCACAAGCATCATCCGGTTTCGAAGTAATGGAGGGTTCGATCGTGGGCGGCAGGTCGGACCGCAGCGGGCCGCGCACGGGCCAGCACCGGGCGGAACTTGAGTCTTGGGGGACCGATTGCGAGGTTGGCCGGAGCCGGCCTACGGCCGCGTTGTGGAAAGCGTGTGCAACTCTCCAAACGCCGCAAGATGCTCCGACAGCAGTTGCTTCTCACGCGCGATAATGGTGGGCAGCACTTCCGACATGCGGGCGTCAGCCCGCAACTCATCCGCATGGATGGGAGGAGCAAGGGACAAGCGGGGCGAAAGGTATAGGCTGCCCGGGAGGAACAGCTGTTGCAGGACTTGACCGAACTCCACGAGGCGGCGTTTGTCGAGAGGCAGCCGGCGGAACCAGGCGATCGGACTGCGGGCCCAGCGGATAGATACGGAGTGACTGACGACTGAGAGAAGCACATGCCTCTCTGGAATCCGACGAAGGAACAGTTCGACGGAGCGCGACCAGAGGTCGATATGATGGGGTGCTTCCTCGAAGAAGGCCGGGTCGGGGTCGATCTGCCCCGAACCGTAGAGGAGCATCGCGCCCCTGTTCTCGAGGTGTCGGATGCCCAGGCGCGTCGCGTTGGCCCGCAGCAAGGGGTCCGAATCAATGAAGAAGAATCGCTCTTTGGCGTGGGGCAGCTGTTTCACAAAGGGGATATCACTGGCGAAGACCCGCAGATCCTCGCGCTTCAGCCGCGAGGCGATCACCAATGCGTCGTATGTTGCGGGGTGATTCGATATGACCAGCAGGGGCTTTCCGGGAGGGACATGCTCGACGCCGCGGGCCTGGATGTCGGTGCACCAGTTCGTCAGAGCCCACTCGGCTGGCGCCCCGAATCCGTCGCTGACGCACAGTCGGTCGAACATCACCCAGACCCTTGACAAGCAGTCGGCGGCCTTTCGAAACACTCCCCCGAATCGCCGGCGAGCCCAACCGTTTTCCGCGAGGCCGAGCGCCTTGAAGATCTCGCCGACGAGCGAATCGCTTAACGCCTCGACGCTGGTCACTCCTATTGCCTCCTGCGTCAAGTGTTTAGCGTAGCGGGTGGATGCGATGGCGGAGGGGGAGAGGGCCGGCCTGGCGCAGGTCCTGATTCGCAGGAGTCCTTGGTTTCCGTTTGAGCAGTGTTGGAAGGGCATTCGGCACCATCCAGCGCGCGAGTAACGGATCCAGACAGACCCGATCTGCGACCGTTGCAGCCCGTGCGGTGCGCTGTTCGCTCGGACCCAAGCACGCCGGGTTACCCGCCTGACGGGGGCAGGTTGCTTTGAAAATAGATCAGACCGCGAGCGGCAAGGGTGGGTGAGTGGGGTCGTGATCATTCATTGCCGTGGGAGCGGTGACCTGTTCTTTGACCTGGACCTCGAGGCCGAGAGTCTGCAGCCTGTTGACGAGGCGCCTGACGGTCCGCTCGCGGTCCAGGCAATCCAGGTAGGCGGGGCCCAGGTCGTGGTAGGTTTCGCCGCGCCTGATCATGTGGAAGGCCATCTGTAAGATGGTTCGGCCGACGGCCATGGCAGCTCGGCCCTTGCCTCGACGGGCCGCCAGGCGGCCGTAGAGTGAACGCAAGTCGGTTTGCTTGGTTCGGGCGGCGGCATGGGCGGCTAGCACCAGCCCAGCTTGAAGATACTTATTGCCTCGGCGCACCTTGGCGGGACGCCGCTTGCCACCCGTCTCGTTGTTGCCCGGGGCGACACCTGCCCAAGCGGTCAGATGTCGGTCGGAGGGGAAGCGGCTCATGTCCACGCCCATCTCGGCCACGATCAGGATGGCCAGATGTCGGTCCACTCCGGGAATGGTGTCCAGCAGGCGGACCGCTTCCAGGTAAAGGGGCAGCCGTGCCAGCTGGTCTTCGATCTGGGCTTCCAGTCGGGCGATTTGTTCGTCCAGGAAGTCCAGGTGGGTGAGCAGTTCGGTCAGCATGAATCGGTGGTGGGCGGTGAGCTGGCCCATCAGGGCGCGTGCCAATTCTTCCCGCTTGCTGCGCAGGCGGCCGCTGCGGCGATCGCTTGTACCGTCCCGCTCCAATCTGCTGTTTCACCTCCCAATCCATCGCCATTTGGGCCATCAGCCTGGCCCCCTCCCGGAGAAAGTCGCCGTCCGGGTCAACGCCTATCTTGTCAAGGTACTGCGTCAGTGTCATGCTGCTGTCGGTCATCGTGGCCTCCCTTTGTGGACTTGGCGGTTCACGCTATCTCGGCACACGATGGTCGTTTTTGTCAAGCCACTCGACTATTTGCACAACTACGAGAGACATTATCGTTTTATCCGCCTTCCCGATGCTTGCAACATCTTGACTCTGGGGCTCGATTTGCCCGATAATACGCATGTTAGCGTTATCATGGATCGCAGGCCTTTTGGGTTGCCGCGGGGCCTGTCTGGCCCCCGGCAGCGGAGTTTCGCACTCAAAGGAGGACCTGTAAGCCCCGCCGGGTCTTCTGCGGGTGGCCTGCAGGCCGTAAGGAGGTGCCAGGGGACTTTCCAAGAGGCCATCAGGATCCGCTTGAGGAGTGGGAGCAGAGCGCGACTGGGGGAACCCCGTGTTCTTCGGGCTTGGACCGGGCCCCAGCGCTCCCCTCAGCTCAGCAGACATCCGCTTCTTGGAACGTCCTCGACCCCAAGAGTTAAGATCCCCGCACAGCTCAGAGTGGTGTTGGCCTTGGCCCGGGGAGGGCACACGGGCCGGAGTCGTGAGTCCATGTGAGCCACAAGGAGGAAAAGATGCACGCGCGCAGAATGAGCGCACTGGTTGGGGTCGTCATTGTGTTGTCGACGCTGGTTACGGCGTGCGCCCCAGTTGCACCCGCCGCCACGCCGCAGACCATTGTTCAGACCGTGATGGTTGCAGGGACCCCGCAGGTACAGATCATCACCGCGACGCCACCCCCTGCCGCACCCGCTGGAGCCGGCAAGTGGTGCAGCGGCGTGCGGATTGTGTTCTTCCCTGGCGGACCTGAGGGAGGTGTCTTTGCGGTCAACGTCTACAACGGCGCCAAGCAGGCCGAAGCGGACCTGGGTCCCACGGTCGCATACGTCTGGTCCGCCTGGGATCCCCAGAAAATGCTCCAGCAATTCCAGGAATCTGCTGCGACGAAGCCGGACGGGATCGCCGTCATGGGGCACCCGGCTGACACCGCCTTTGACCCGCTGATCGACGACGCGGAATCCAAGGGCATTATCGTCACCTCCCAGAACACCGAGCTGCCCAACATGATCGCGAAGTACGCCGCTGCGGGCTTCGGCTATGTCGGCGCCTCCAACTACACCGCCGGACAGGCCTTGGGCGCTGAAGCCGCGAAGCGCTTTGGGCTCAAGAAGGGCGATCGCGCCATGGTTTGGGGTTTGCTGTCGCAGCCGACCCGCGGTCTGCGCACCAAGGGCGTGATCGATGCGCTCAAGGCGGCAGGCCTTACCGTCGACTATCTGGAAATCGACTCGGCGACGAACTCCGACCCGGCGGCGGGCACGCCCACTTTCGCGGCCTATGTCTCCTCGCATCCTGATGTCAAGCTGGTGGTGACGGATCATGGTGGACTGACCGCCACGGCGCAGACCTATCTGACGGCTGCGGGCAAGAAACCCGGGGACATCAAGATCGCAGGGTTTGACCTTTCGCCGGCGACAATCACCGCGATCCAGGGGGGCTGGACCGGCCTGGTGATTGATCAGCAGGAGTGGCTGCAGGGGTATCTCCCCATCCTCCAAATCTGCCTCACCAAGGTCTACGGCTTCTCCGGCCTGTATGTGAACACCGGGGCGGGCTTTGTGGACAAGAGCAACGTGGACGCGGTGGCGCCTCTGGCGGCCAAGAACATCCGGTAGGAGCGTGAAGACCTGACAGGTCCTCCTGACCTGTCAGGTCTTTTTTTTAGGGGCGAAGGGGAGGTGGCCTGATGGATGCAGTAATCCGGATGAAGGATGTCTCCAAGACCTTCGGCGAGGTGGCCGCGCTGCGGAATGTGGACTTTGAGGTGGGGGCCAATGAGATTGTCGGGCTGCTGGGGGACAACGGGGCCGGTAAGTCGACGCTGGTCAAGATCCTCACCGGCTTCCATCAGCCTGACCCGGGCGGCGAGGTCTACTGGAAGGGCCAGAAGGTTGAGCACCTGAGTGTCGCCCGAGCGCGCGATCTCGGGATCGAGGTGGTCTACCAGGAAAGGGCCTTGGCCGACCTGCAGCCCTTATGGCGCAACATCTTCATGGGTCGGGAGCTTTCCAACCGCTGGGGCGTGCTCGACCTGAGCACGATGCGCAAGGAAACCGAGAAGTTGATGACCACCGCGATGGGTTTCACCTCCGCGGCCGTCAGCGCGGATTCCGTGGTTGGGGGTTTTTCCGGCGGCGAGCGCCAGGGGGTGGCGATCACGCGCGCACTCTATTTTCAGGCCGAGCTCATCATTCTTGACGAACCGACGATGGGCCTGTCGCTGACCGAGACGAGGAAGTGCATTGACTTTGTCCTGGGGATCAAACAGGCAGGCAAGTCGGCCATCTTCATTGACCACAACATCTTTCACGTGCACCCCGTAGCCGACCGCATTGTGGTGCTGGACCGAGGCACGGTCGCGGGCGAGTTCAGGAAGGGCGAGCTCACGCTCGATGGGCTCATTGAGCAGCTCTCTCGCGTCGCCCGCACGGGGAGCCTCAAAGACAATAGTCGCACGGCCAGCTGAGAATGGAGTAGACCCGATGGAGTCCGGAGTCGAGGCACGACCTCTCTCGCCTGCCGCGAAGACCAGCGGATTTGCGCGACTGCTGCGCAAGTACGCGATGCAGATCGCCATTGTTTTCGTCGCCTTGCTCATCTGGGCGTTCTTCTTGTGGCGTTCGCCGCGAACGTTTGGGGCCTACCCCATCTACAACTCGCTCATGTCCACGACCCCCTACTATGCCTTGATGGCCATTCCCTTGACTCTGGTGATCATTGCCAAGGAAATTGACCTGTCCTTCCCCTCCATCATGGCGTGGGGAATGGCCGCCTACGATGTCGTCTTCCTGCTCTTCAGCGCGACCAACCCCTCCCTGGGCGTCTGGCTCGGGTTCGCGGCCTGCCTGCTGGCGGGCCTGCTGGCCGGGCTGCTGAACGGGCTCATCGTGGTCCGCCTTGGGATTCCCTCGCTGGTGGCGACCCTGGGGACTCAGTTCCTTTGGCGGGGGGTGGTCCTGGTCGTGACCAATGGCCAGGGAATTGGCATGGGCCCGGCCGAAGCGACCCTCCTGTACCCGGCGCTGGTCGGCCGCGTCGGGGGTCTCATCCCGGTGCAGTTCATCTGGAGCATCATTTTCGCTGTGGTTGCGTGGTTCTTCCTGAACCGGCACAAGTTCGGCGCCCACGTCTACCTGACCGGGGACAACACGGAAAGCGCGAAGCTCATGGGCGTTAACGTGGGCCGCACCAAGATCCTGACCTTCGCCATCGTCGGGGTGGCGGCCGCATTTGCGGGCTTTGTCGTGAGCGAGAGTGTTCACTTTCTGTGGCCCACCCTCGGCGAAGGGTACCTGCTGAATACACTCGCCTCCGTGTTCCTGGGCGGCACGTCGGTGTTCGGCGGGACGGGCAGCATCTTCGGGACGTTCGTCGCCGCTTTCGTCATTGCCATTATCAACCCGGGCATCGTGGCCGCGGGCTGGACGGCCTACTGGACGCAGCTCATCTACGGCTTCATCGTTGTCGTTTCCGTTTCGTTGCAGGCTGTCCTGCGAAGGAGACTCGCGTAGCAGGCCACCCCTTGGAGGGTAGGGGGCCGATGGGGGCCCCGTCTCGGCCGGGCTGGGCCGCCAGGCAGATCGCCCCAGGATCTCGAAGGGGGGAGCGCTTGAATCCGCGTCAACGCGTCCAACTTGCCCTCAACCACCAGGAACCGGACCGAATCCCCATCGATCTCGGCGCAACGATCGTTTCCTCGATTGTCCGCCAGAGCTACATTGAGCTCAAGCAGTACCTGGGCATTCCGGTCGAAGAGATCCACATGCTGGACTACGTCCAGCAACTCCCCTACGTCGATGAGGCGCTGCTGCAACGGTTCGGCGTTGACTTTCGGCTGGTCCAGCTTCCGGCGGCCACGGCGCCCGGCCCGGACATCTTTGAGGAAGGAGAGTACTACGCCTTCATCGACCGCTGGGGCTCGAAACTCCACATGCCAAAGGAGGGCGGGTTGTACTTCGACTGGGTGGAGTTCCCCCTCAAGTCCCCGACCCTGGACGCCCTGGACTGCTATGCTTGGCCCTGGCCCGATCCGGCGGAAGACATTGCCCTCCTGCGCCAGCAGGCCGAATCCCTCTACCGCCGCACGGACTATGCCCTGGTGGGGAGTGCCGTCATCGGGGGCGGCATCTTCGAGCAGCCGGCCCGCACCATGGGGCTGGAGAACTTCCTGGCGGCGCTGCTCGTTGAACCGGACTTTGCCGATCGGCTGATGGAAAAGATCACCGACGTCTACATCGAGTCCTGTAACAACTACCTGGAGCAGGTCGGGGAGTATATCCAGGTCTTCACCTACTGGGACGATCTCTGCGGCCAGAACGGCTGGCTGGTCCGCCCCGATCTCTACCGCAGGAGAGTGAAGCCGCAGCAGAAGCGGCTGGTGGAGGCGATCAAGAAGAAGACGGATGCCAAGGTCTTCTATCACTGTTGCGGCGCCTGCCGCGAGATGATCCCGGACCTCATTGAGCTCGGCTTCGACATCCTCAACCCCGTCCAGGTCTCCGCGCGCGGCATGGACAGCCGGGAGCTCAAGAGCGAGTTCGGGCGGGACATCGTCTTCTGGGGCGGCGGGGTGGACACCCAGTCGGTGCTGCCGTTTGGGACTCCCGCGCAGGTGAGGGAGGAAGTCAAACGGCGCATTGACGACCTTGCTCCCGGGGGCGGGTTTGTCTTCGCAGCGGTGCACAACATCCAAGCTTTCGTTCCGCCTGAGAATATTGTGGCCGCATTCGACACTGCGCTCATGCACGGGGCCTACTAGGCCTCATGCTGCGAGGCCTGCCCCCTCCTCAGGGAGCCGGTCTCTTCCCGAAAAGCGCTCCTTGGGCGCTTGCCCCTGTCTCGGGGGAGGGGTGAGGACTGCGGGGGACCCGTCGTTCTGGAAGAGGGATCGCGTAAGATGAAACACCGAGAGCGGGTGCAGATGGCTCTTGGCCACCAGGCACCGGACCGCCCCCCAATGCAGATCAGCTTCACGCCGGAGTTCGCTGAGCGTCTGCGCAGCGACCTGCAGGTGAAGGGGCGCGGGATTCACAACCCCCACGGGGGTGGAAATACCTACGAGCTCGAGAGAGCGCTGGATGAGGACATGCTGCTCACCTCGGTGGGGTGGGTCAATTCGTACTATCCGGAAGGGTATCAGGACCGGGAGGCCTACACCGACGAGTGGGGGGTCACCTGGAAAACGGCCGAGTACGAGACGCGGTTCGGCAAGGGCAAGTACACCGAGCCGGCGGGGCACCCGCTGGCAGATGAGGGGGCCATCGACCACTACCTTGCGCCCGACCCGACCCGCCCGGAGTTGTACGCCGAGGCCGAGCGCGTGATCCGTGAGTTCGGGGACGAGTATTGGATTGTCGGGGTCACGGTGACGACCATCTTCGAGTGCGCCTGGGCACTCCGCGGCTACGAGACCCTGATGATGGACCTGGTCCTCAACCCGGAGCTGGCGGAACGGATCCTGGACATCCCCTTCCACTATCACCTGACTGCCGCCAAGCGGCTGGTGGAACTGGGCGTCGACATGATCTGGCTGGGCGACGACGTCGGCGGGCAAGGCGGGATGCTGATGTCACCGCGCCTCTGGCGCCGGTTCCTCAAGCCCAGGATGGCGCGGTTGATTGCGGAGCTGAAGGGCACGAACCCCCGGCTCAAAATTGCCTATCACTCCGATGGCATGATCTATCCCATCATCCCCGACCTGATCGACATTGGTTTGGATGTCCTTAACCCCTGCCAACCGGGGGCGATGGATCCCTCGCGGCTGTTCAGGGAGTATGGCGGCAAGCTATGCTTCTGGGGATCGATTGACATTCAGCGCACCCTGCCGTTCGGGACTCCCCGCGAGGTGGAACGCGAGGTGGCTTCAAGGATGCAGACGCTCGGGCGGCGGGGGGGCCTGATCCTCGGGCCGACGCACAATGTGCAGATGGACACGCCCCTGGAGAACTTCTGGGCCATGGTGAGGGCCATCACCAGGACCCGGGCGCGGCCGCGAAGCTGAATGCCCCTGCCCACCCCTGCGCTGGCGACTTGGGGTGGGCCCTGGCTGGGTCGGAGGAGA
>JAPLGX010000119.1 GCA_026389925.1 Chloroflexota bacterium | reverse complement strand
TGTCGCCACCGACGTCGCCTCGCGCGGCATCGACGTGGCCGACATTGCCCACGTGATCAACTTCGACATGCCCGACACGCCCGACGCCTACACCCATCGCGTCGGCCGCACCGGCCGCGCCGAGCAGACCGGCGAGGCGCTGACGCTGGCAGAGCCGGAGGATGAGGTCATGGTGCGTCAGATCGAGCGCGTGCTCGGCGAACCGATCGAGCGGCGACGGCTGGCGGACTTCAACTACGGGAGCTTCAACCCCGACACCAGCCCGAAAGGCCATGGAACCGGCAAGGGCGGCCAGGCCCCATCGAATGGAATTGGTCGCCGGCCCGGCGCCGCCGGCTATAGACCGACCGGCACCGGCCACAAGTCGAACGGCACCAGTCGCGGTCGATCGCACCGCTAGGCCTCTTCCGTCCCCAACACGAGAACCCAATCCCCTGCACCCCGTTCTGGAGTGCGGGGGGCTGTCGATTCCTGGCGGGATCGGCGCCGCCTTCAGATCGCCGAATCGCACGGAACACTTCGGCCCAAGAACGACCATGACCACGAAGGCGAGGTTGACCTGCCCGCCCAGCATCCGTTCCGGGTTTCGCTATCGATCCGCTCTGCTTCATCACCAACTCTGAACTATGCCTGGTGGAATTTCTCGGGGTGCCGCCTGCTGGGCAGTGACCCGGGGCGCCCGCCCGCCAAAGACTGAGGGCGGGGAGATGGATCACGCGGCGGGGGCCGTGTGAGCATGGCAAAGACATCTGATGACGACCCCAAGCGGCTCCTCGCTAGGACCCTCAACTCCTGCCTCGCTATCACCGACATAATGGACCGGCCTTCGGGGGGCAGATCAGTCAGCTAACCTGGGGTGCGACATCGAAGACTTTTCGCCTTTTCCACAAGTTGGTAAGCCTGCCTTGGGCCGAATTCCGCCACGCCCATCGGATGAACTGGGCGTGGGCGAAAAGTCTGTCGCCGCGCGACACACCCAGAATAGACAAGACTGCACATCAACTTCGGGCCCGCATATGGTAGAATGGCGTGTGACCATATATTCAAGAAAGCCATATGGATATAGGCATGCCTAAAGCGTTCACCGAGCGGGAAAAGCAATTGATCCGTAGGCGGCTGCTGTCTGTGGGCGACAGGCAGTTCTCCGCTCATGGGTTGAAGAAGACAAGCATCGAGGACCTCGCCGAGGCGGTAGGTATTTCCAAAGGGGCATTCTACATTTTCTATCCTTCCAAAGAAGCGCTCTTCATGGATGTCGTAGAACAGGCCAAACTGCGATTCCGCCAGGAGATACTTGCAGCCGTCGACTTACCGGGGAGCTCGCCCCGAGTTCGCCTCCTGGCTGTCTTGAAGAAGGCTTTTTCCCTTGTGAAGACGATCCCCATCCTGCAGTTCTTTACAGGCAACGATTATGACCTTCTCATTCGTAGGATCCCTGAGGGAAAACTCCAGGAGCACCTGGCTGGCGATCGACAGTTCTTCGAAGAGTTGGTCGCTCACTGCAAGGACGCGGGCATACCTATCCGAGTCCGGCCCGAGGAGATCAGTGGCTTGCTGTATCCACTCGTGTTGAC
The DNA here is from genome assembly GCA_026389925.1 of Chloroflexota bacterium. Lineage (GTDB taxonomy): Bacteria > Chloroflexota > Anaerolineae > Anaerolineales > RBG-16-64-43 > RBG-16-64-43. Next base: position 1,240 of record JAPLGX010000119.1, on the reverse strand, counting down.
CGTCCTTCATGACGACGCCTCCAGCCCTATCAGCCTCGGCGGCAACATTGACTTGCTTCTGGAGCTGGTCGCAGCTTTCTGTCTGGGCGAGGTCGACGTTCAGACTGAGAACCCAATCCATCCCACGCCCCAGCGGGCAAAGGGATACCCAGGATGAACTTGCCGATTGAGACAGAGCATCTCGGGAAACGCTACGGAGACGTCGCCGCCGTCAAAGATCTCTCCTTGCGGGTGGCTCAGGGCGAAATCTACGCATTCCTGGGCCTGAATGGTGCAGGGAAAACGACCACGATCCGCATGCTGTTGGGGATGATCAAGCCCACCACCGGATCTGCCAAGGTGCTCCAAACCAGGGTTCGAATGGGAAGGCGGGAGCCCTGGGCTTCGGTCGGTTACTTGGTGGAAATACCATACGCATACTCTGAGTTGAGCGTTTACGAGAATTTGGAGGTCGCCCGCCGCTTGCATCCGGGCACTGCACCTGAGGCCGTTGGGCGAATGATCGAACGCTTGGGGCTGGCAGCGTACGCCGACCGTCGCGCCGGCACGCTCTCCCAGGGCAATGCGCAGCGGCTCGGGTTGGCCAAGGCCCTGCTGCATGATCCCAAGTTGCTCATTCTGGATGAGCCGGCCAACGGTCTCGACCCGGCGGGGATTGTTGAGATCCGATCTCTCCTGCTCGAGCTCACCCGCGAAAAGGGCGTGACGGTCTTCATGGCGAGCCACATCCTGGCTGAAGTGTCTCGCCTTGCCCGACGCATCGGGATCATCCACGAAGGCCGCCTACTCCAGGAGATCGACGTCGATGAGTTGCAGCGGAACCGGCGCAGGCGGCTCTTGCTGCGGGCACAGGACGTTGATGCGGCCCGTCGGGTATTGTCGGCCGCCGGGCAGCCGACCGAAGTCCTACAGGACGGCACCATTGAGCTGAGGGATACTTCTTCAGTCGATCGTCCGGATGAAGTCAATCGCCTGCTGGTGCAGGCTGGTGTCCCGCCCACTCAATTGATGGTGGAGGAGGAGGAGCTGGAGCAGTATTTCCTCAGGCTGGTGGGTTTGGGTGGAGATGCGAGATGAATCGCCTTTCGGATATGGTTTGGATAGAGTCGCGTAAGGCAATCCGCTCCAAGATGCCTCTGTTTACAGCCCTGGGGTCACTGTTAATGCCACTAGGAATAGGATTCCTAATCTTCCTCGCTAAAAACCCTGAGCTTTCACGAAACCTTGGCCTCGTCGGCAC
>JAPLGX010000495.1 GCA_026389925.1 Chloroflexota bacterium | reverse complement strand
CTTCGACCAGGACGCTGTAGGAGGGGGCCTGCAAGACCTTGAGGCTATAGCCGGTCAGGTCGGAGATCTGCTTGGCGATGGCTTCGCCGCTGGCGAGGATCTCCGGAGCGGTACCGGACGGCACGAAGCCCATGATGATCGGGTTATCCGTGGTGCCCAGCGGCGGCGGCGGAATGGGGGAGGCCGTCGGTTCGAGTGGCGCGGTGGGCTCGTGCGCGGTGGGCTCGGGCGCGGTGGTGGGTTCGGAGGGGGGAGTGAGGGTCGCGCATGCGGCGAGCAGTGTGGCGATGACCGTGAAGGTGACGAGCACCAGAATCAGCTTCTTGCCCATACGTGTCTCCTTTGCTTCCCCTCTAGGGTCTTAAGAGATCGTTCCCGGACAAGACAAAGTCAGGGCAACGCTCAGGGGTCGAGGACGCTTCGGCGATCACTTCCTCTCCCGAGGAGTCAGAGTATGATAACTCGTAATCATACGCCACCAGCCCAGTGGTGGCAGCCGCGTTGAGGCGGGATACATACTACCGTCTCAGTCCGCCACGTGGAGCCCCTCAACCGATGCGACACACCCTCGAGCATTCCCGCGTTCATTTCGCTCTCAATGCGCCCAGCGGACGGTGGAGCCTGGCCTTGCGGCTGGCGGGCGCACCACTTATTGACGGCGCCGAATGGGGGGCGGCGTTCACGTTGCGCGGACAAAGCGTGTATCGACACGCTAACCTGCGCGCGGCCCAGGTGGACGCCGTACGAATGCGCGGACCGGCGGACGAGACGCTCGACGGGCTGCGCGTCGAGGCCCCGCTCGACGGAACCGGAGTCGCGTTGCGCGGCGAGTTCGCGCTCCACGCGGCGCACCCGGCATGCCTCATCCGCCTGACGCTGGTCAACAGTTCATCGCGCACGCTCCAATGCGATCGCTTCGTCGTTGGACGCGTCGGCCCGGCAGCCATGATGCCCGCGAAGAGTTCGCGTCCGTTCGACGTGTTCCGCGCACCCGCCCGCGCCGTGGCCCCAGGGGCACTGCGACTCGACCCAGACCCGGGCGAAATGCGCTGTTACGTGAACGGATGGCAGAGTTGGAGCTTTGCTGGTGCGCTCGGCGAGGATGATCGGCAGCCCGGGCCGCGCCTGGGCCCGGTCACCGTACCCATGCACGCCGGCGCGGCGGCGCCCTGGCCGAAGGATAGAGGTCACTTCCGCTCCGACATGTTTGCCGTGTTGCGCAGCCCGGCGACGGGCAGCGCGCTGACCCTCGGCTTTCTCTCACAGCGCGAGCAGTTCGGGGCCGTGGAGGCGTGGCTCGATCGCCTCTCGCCGAGCGTGATGATGACCGCGGAACTGGACGGGGTGGAGCTGAACCCGGGCGAGCAGATCGCGAGCGATTGGGCCTATATCGGATTGCAGCACCCCGGAGGCGGCGAAGTTTTCGACGAGTACCTCGCGCTTGTCGCCCGCGAGAACCACGCACGCACGCAGCGCGAGCCGCCCTTCGGCTGGTGCTCGTGGTACCACTACTTTGCCCGCGTCACCGATGACAATCTGCAGCAGAACGCTGCGGCGGCTGCACGGCTGAGCGATCAGCTGCCGCTGAAGCTGATCCAGCTCGACGACGGGTTCGAGGCCGATGTCGGCGACTGGACCGAGCGCAACGCCCGCTTCCCGCGCGACATGCGCGCGGTTGCCGAGGGCATTCGCGCCCAAGGTTTCATCCCCGGGCTGTGGCTCGCGCCGCTCATCGCCAAGCCGAGCGCGCGCATCGTGCGCCGCAAGCCGGCTTGGTGGCTGCGCGGCCGCTGGGGGCGGCCGGCCAGCGCCGGGCTGGTGTGGTTCAAGTGGGGACGGGGACTCGACACCACGCAGCCGGAGGCGATCGAGCACGTGGCCGGTCTCATCCGCACGGCGGCGCACGAATGGGGCTTCCCGTACATCAAGCTGGACTTCCTGTATGCCTCAGCTCTGGACGCACGGCGGGCCGACGGCACGGTGACCCGCGCCCAGGC
>JAPLGX010000505.1 GCA_026389925.1 Chloroflexota bacterium | reverse complement strand
GCTGGCGGCGGGCAAGTACGGCTACCTTCTGCCGGAGGCTGCGCTCGAGGCGGCCGGGCCGGGTTTGCGCGAGGTCTGCGAGGCCACGGGTATGCCGCCGGTCCTTCACATGGGCTCGTGCGTTGACAACTCGCGCATCCTCACCGTGCTGACGCAGGTTGTCGCCGAAGGCGGGTTGGGCGAGGACATCTCCGACGTACCGGCGGTGGGCCTGGCCCCCGAGTGGATGAGCGAGAAAGCGCTCGCCATCGGCGCCTACTGCGCCGCCTCGGGTGCATACGTCCTGTTCGGGATCGACTCACCGGTGGGTGCCAGCGCAGAGGTGACACGCATCCTGAGCGAGACCTGGGGCCAGGCGCTGGGCGGCAAGCTTGAGTTCGTGACCACCGATGAAGAGATGCTCAAGCGTGCCCTGGCGCACATCGATGCTAAACGTGCGGCGCTTAACCTGCCGGCGTATGAGGCCGGCCGATTTGGACGCAGCGGCGACCTGACCTACTACGCGCGCGTGAAAGAAAGCGCCGCCGCGGGCTGACCCACCGACCATCCTAGAGACCCCGCCGGGGAGGAAGTCCAATGTCCCGATACATCGCAACCCGCGCCATTCGTGGCGCGCACACCGTGGTGAGTGAGTTCGACGAGCGGCTGAGCCGGGCCTTGACAGAGAAGGGGCCCGACACCGCCGTCGCCTTTCCGAACACGGCCTATCACATTCCGCTCATCCTGGGCATGACGGGCCGCGCGGTTGAGAAGCTGGGCGATCTGGGCCCGATCCTGGAGCGTGCCAAAGCACTGCTCCATCCCATACCGGCCGACAGGCATTGGCTGCCGTATCTGGGCGAGACCCTGGATGCCGGCATGGCCACGCTCATGGCCGAGGAAGGAATCGAGTGTATTCGATTTCTCTATGGGGAGGAGCCTCAGCGTCTGGAGGGGCTTCGCCTGGCCGGCGCCACCTCTTTCACCAGCCCGGAAATGGACAAGGCCGGCGGCAACGGTCATCTCAACGGGCCGATTGACGACATCCAACTACGCTCGTGGGGTATCCAATTGGTCGATGGGCGCATGCCCGGCTTCGCCGCCATCGTGGGCTGCGCGAAGTCGAATGAGGTGGCGGTCAAGATCGTGCGCGAGCTGCAACGGCGCAATATCCTGACCTTCCTCAGCGGCAACGTCAATGGGCGGAGCATCATCCACCAACTGCTGGAAGAGGGCGTGGAGCTCGGCTACGATACGTACATCGTGCCCTTCGGGCTCGACACGTACAGTGCCATCTATGCGTTGGGCTTCGCGACCCGCTCGGCGCTGACCTTCGGCGGGCTGAAGGGCGGGCAGGCGCGCGAGGTGCTGCTCTACAACAAAGATCGCGTGTTTGCATTCGTCTTGGCGCTGGGCGAAGTGGACGATGTCAAGTACGCCACCGCCGCGGGCGCCATCAACTTCGGCTTCCCGGTTGTGGCCGACACGTTGATCCCGGAAATCCTGCCGACCGGCGTCACGACCTACGAGCACGTCGTCTCCATGCCGTTCGAGCAGATCGAGGGGAAAGACGACCTCGAGCGTGCGGAGCGCCTGGTGCAGAAGTGCATTGAGGTGCGCGGCGTGAAAGTGACTGTGCACGAAGTGCCCATCCCGGTGCCGTACGGCTCCGCCTTCGAGGGCGAGGTCGTGCGCAAGAACGATATGCGCATCGAGTTTGGCGGCAAACACTCGCGTGCCTTCGAGTACCTGGAGATGGCCGAGTTGGATGCGGTGCAAGACGGACGGGTGACGCTGGTGGGCCCGGGCTTCGAGGGCGTGGCGGAGGGCGGGGCGATCGATCTGGGCATCGTGGTGTCGGTCGCGGGCCGCAAACTGCAGAAGGACTTCGAACCGGTGCTCGAGCGGCAGATCCATCATTTCGTCAATGGCGCGAGCGGCATCCAGCACATCGGCCAGCGCGACATCGCCTGGATCCGGATCAGCAAGGCGGCTGCGGAGAAGGGCTTCACCATCGAACATCTGGGCAAGATCCTGCACGCCCGCTTCCACTCCGATTTCGGCGCCATCGTCGACAAGGTGGAGGTGACGCTGTACACCGAGGCGGCGCAAGTGGAGGAGTGGCTGACCAAAGCGCGGGCGGCATATCAGGAGCGCAACGAGCGCACGGGCAGTATGACCGACGACAGCGTGGAAGAGTTCTACTCATGCACGCTATGTCAGTCGTTCGCGCCCAACCACGTGTGCGTGGTCTCCCCCGAGCGGCTCGGCCTGTGCGGCGCATACAACTGGCTCGACTGCAAAGCCTCCAACCAGATCAATCCGACCGGACCCAACCAGCCGATTCGCAAGGGCGCGCTGCTCGACGCGCCCAAAGGTTACTGGCAGGGCGTGAATGAATTCGTCCAGGTGGCCAGCCACGGACAGATCACCGACGTGGCGGTCTACTCGATCATGGAGAACCCGATGACCGCCTGCGGCTGCTTCGAGTGCATCGCCATGGTGATCCCCGAGACAAACGGGGTCATGGTGCTCAGCCGCGAAGACACCTCGATGAGCCCGGCCGGCATGACCTTCTCAACCTTGGCCGGCATGGCCGGCGGCGGGTTGCAGACGCCGGGCATCATGGGCCACGGCAAGTTCTACATACTCAGCCCGAAGTATCTCTCGGCGGATGGCGGTTTCAAACGCGTGGTGTGGATGTCGTCGGTGCTGAAGGAGCAGATGGCCGATCAGCTGCACAAGGTTGCGGAGCGCGAGGGCGATCCGGGGCTGATGGAGAGGATCTGCGACGAACGCAGCGCAACCGAGGTCGAAGGTCTGCTCAAGTTCTTGCAGGAGAAGGAGCATCCTGCATTGACTATGCCGCCACTGCTCTAATCTCGCGAGACGCGCGCTGCGCCCGGCCGGGCGCAGCGGCCGCGATCCAAGGAGAGGACTCATGCCAGTCACGGTCGAGCTTCCCAAGGAAAAATGGGCGGGCAAAGTCCGCGAGGTAACCCTGGGCGCCACGGCCGCCGGGGGTG
>JAPLGX010000517.1 GCA_026389925.1 Chloroflexota bacterium | reverse complement strand
GCCATCTTCCCCTACCTGTAGTGGCCATGCGTCTTTGGATCACCATAATCACCGCCGCAGCTCTACTGGTCGCCGGCATTGTGCTGTGTCCGCGTCCGCCCGCCAATGTCGATCCGGGCCGCGTGCTGGCCGAAGCCCTGCGCGCCAACCAGCCGATTGCATCCGCGCCGATTGACGACATCCGCCGCGAGCTGCGAGAGCACTGCACCCCCATCCTCGAAGGCTCCGACGCGATTGCCGGTCACGACGCCTGGGCGATCAGGCTCAAACCGCCGCATCGCAAGTACCCCTGGCTGGAGGTCTGGATCGACAAGCGCACCAGCGCGGTCATCGCCTGGAAGGAATGGGGCAGGCGAAACGGCCGCGTCACTGTTCTCCGCCAATTCCCCAGACCGTGAGCCTCTATTCCCTGCCCCGGTTTGCCCTCCCCCGCTACGGGTAAGTAGTGCTCGATAAGCCAGGCGGAACGGAGGCGGACTCGTGAGCATACAGGACGAAGCCCTCGCGGCGTTGGTGGGCAACGCCATCGCTCAGGACAAGCGCATCGGCGGGCAGGCGATTGCCGTTCGTGTAGCCGATGGCGAGGTGTCGCTGAAGGGTATAGTGGACGAGGCGGATCAGTGCGAGCTAGCCTGCATCGTCGCCGGAGGGATACAGGGCGTGCGGTGCGTCAATACCGACGAACTTCGGGTAAGAGAGGTCACCGAATGAGCTATGGTCACTTCTCCGAAGACGGTCGAGAGTTCATCATAACGCGGCCCGATACCCCCCGGCCCTGGGTCAACTACCTCACCAACGGTCGTTATTGCGCCATCTGCTCGCAGACCGGCGGAGGACACTCGTTCTTCGAGACCTCGGGCTACAACCGCATCACGCGCGAGTATGGCCCGACCGTGCTCCTGCAAGACCGCCCCGGCCGGTATATCTACCTCAGAGACGCCGACACCGGCGAGTTATGGAGCGCGAACTGGCAGCCGATGTGCCGCCTTACTTCGGGGTTCGAGGCCCGCCACGGCCTCGGCTACACGGAGGTCTCTTACTCATCTCATGGCATCGAGAGCTCGATCACATACTATGTGCCTCCACGCGACGACTGCGAGGTCTGGATGGTCACCCTCCGAAACGTTTCCGACAAGCCCCGGCGCATCCAGGCGTTCCCGTATGTCAAGTGGGATCTCGCCAACTACGCATTCAACGCCACCGAGGCGAGCTTCTCGGCCCTTTTCAACGAAGCTGTCGTCGAGGACGGCACGATACTGGCCAGCACTCGGTTCTGGAATATCGCGCTCGGTGGGGTGGGGAACCCAAACGCGCGATGGGACAAGTGGGCGTTCATGACCTCCAGCGCGCCTATTGAGGCATTTGACTGCTTTGACGAAGAGTTCATGGGTATGTACCGCGGTCTGGACAATCCCAAAGCAATCGAGGAGGGCAAGCTGCGCAACAGCCAGGGCCAGGGCAGGGACATAATGGCCGCGCTGCAGCACAGCTTCGAGATCGCTCCTGGCGAGGAAGCGCGGTTCGTGGTGTTGGTGGGGGTGACTTATCGGCAGTAGGACGCCCTGCCGCTCAAGCGGCGCTACGATACCTGGGAGGAGGCGGAGCGAGGCCTGGAGGAGGTTCATTCCTACTGGGATTACTACCTCGACCGCACGACCGCCGAAAC
>JAPLGX010000479.1 GCA_026389925.1 Chloroflexota bacterium | reverse complement strand
TCCTGGTCGAGATGGGCAACTCGATCGGCGAGCTCGACCTGCCCATGACCGAACGTCTCAAGGATGAAGGCAAGGCGGCCTACGTCGCCCGCCACCAGGACTGGCGCACCGCGTGCAACAGTCTGGTGACTTGTTTCTTTGCGGCCACGCCGCCCTCGACGTACGTTTCGCTCTTGCGTGCCGCCACGGGCGACGACTGGACCCTGGAAGAAGTGCTGCGCGCCGGTGAGCGTGCCTGGAATCTCAAACGCCTCTACAACTTGCGGCTGGGCTGGACCCGCGCCGACGAAAAGCTGCCGAAGCTCTTGCTCGAGCCGCTTCCCGATGGCGGGCAGGAAGGTCACGTTCCCGACATGAACCTACTGCTCGGTGAGTACTACACCGCCCGCGGCTGGGACCCGGCGACCGGGGGCCCGACGCCGGAGAAAGCCAAAGCCCTCGGGCTAGAAGGCCTGTGATCATCCCTCGCTGGTCATGAATCTAAGACACACAGGGGCTGCCCCATCCGGGGCAGCCCCTCTACATTGCGGCGCGAACCGCGGCCGATGCGAGCGTTTCGCGATCGGCGGGCACTTGCATTCACACCCAGCGACGTTGCGCGGCGCGGACACTCTCGTCCATTTTGCCCGAGCGCAGAGATCCGTGCGCATCCCCGGCGCCGGCGGGCAAGCGTAAGGCGTGCTGTGCCGTCCTCCAGGCCGTTCGCACGATCGTGCATCGGCTGGCGACAATGCCGCGAGCGCCTCAGATCTCCTCAATCTCCAGCGGAAACTTGGAGAACACCTCATTCCGGCCTTCGGTGAGAAGCATCGGGTTCTCGTAGCGGAACCCGATCTTCTCCTCCGGGCAGGCGTACTGCACGGCACAGATGATCAGTTCACCGGGCTGATAGACATGGTCGGGGTCGGTCCAGAACGGGAACGGACCGGCATGCGTCCCAATCCGCCATTCATCGCCGAGCAGGCCAATGCCATGTTCGAATCCGGGGACCATGTATTCGGCGAACCCGCACTCTTCGGCATAGTCGAGCATCTTGTCCGCCAGGCCGGAGGGTGTCAACCCGGCGCGATAGGTTTCAAGCAGACGCCGCATGAGCCCGACGAAATTCTGCGCGTGCCAGCGTTGGCGATCGGTGGCGGGAGCCAGCAGGTAGTTGTGGCTGTGATCGCCGAGACCCAGGCGATACATCGCATGCAAATCCACCATGAGCGGCTCGCCCGCCTGCAGCACTCGCCGCGTGGCCGGGGTGCAGGCACCGGCTGCATAACCGGTGCGGTGCCCGGAGGCGATCTCCTGCCCGCCGGTGAAGGTCCAATCCCATTCGCTGCCGGCTTTGCGCATCGCATGAATGGCGATGCCGGCGATTTCGGTCTCGCTCCTGCCGCGGTATCCCCCATCGCGAATGGCCTCCAGAACCGCCGCCTGTCCAATGTCCACCAGACGCGAGGCTTCGCGGAAGCGGTTCAACGTGCCGGCATCCTTCACGCGCGAGAGCTCGTCGATGATGCCGATCGAATTGCGCAGTTCCGCTTCGGGAACGGCCGCCCGCAGCGCTTCATACTCGTAGAGAGTGATGTGGCCTTCCGGCAGATAGGTTCCCATGCCGCTCTCGATGCCGATAACACCCTTGCCCCCCTTGAGGCATCGGCGGATTTCGTTGGCCAGCAGCGTGATCTGGTCCTGCCCGCCCATCGGGCCATACCCCAGCACGTGCTCGGCGCCCAGCCACGAGTCGTCCGCCGCGCGTGCGGCATCAATGACAAATGTGAATACGGTCGGCAGCCCTTCGCGGGGGATGACGATGTAAGTGCGCCACGGGAAGAACGCATCGGCCACCCACGAGATGGTTCGCAAGCGCGAGCCCAAATAGACGTCAACCCCCTGACGAGTCATCTCGCGCTGAATTGCCCGCACCCGCGCCGGGTGGTCAATGAAGTAGGGATCGGTCGCCAGGCTGAGGGCTTTGACGAGATTCCCCTTCAGCTCGAGCTTGCCTGACATCAGCGCTTTGCGCGACTTGAGTTCGGCGCGCGAGATTTGAGCGAAGGTGTCGTAGTCCCCTTTGATGACAAACTCGGCCTCCGGCAGCTCACCTTCGGCGATGGTCAACTGCTCAAAGGCTCCCTCTTTGAGCACGTAGTACACCGCGCGCATCTTGCCGTCGGGGCAATGGGTGTAGACGGTCATCATCGACGAGGTGATGTGCTTCATCTTTTCAGGCGACAGTTCTGTGCGCAACCGACGCAGCGCTTCGGCGGCCCACTCGGGCGAGAGATACTTGAAATTGGGCATGGCAGGCTCCGGGCGATGCAGGTGTGGATGGATCGGCGGGTCTGAGCGCTTGCTCGCAGGCAGTGTAGCACACGCCTGCACCGCGGACGCGTGCCAAATGGCACTCGCCTGCGCACGTTGGCCGGCCGCATCTCTCATCGAGTCCATGACGAGATGTCCGGGCGAGGGTTTTCTGCACATGCGCGGGCAAACCTTCAAGCGCGTGATGCCCAAAGGTATAATCCTGGGATTCGAAATGGAAGTGCAATGACCCCCCGACGAGTGTTGTTCGTGTGCCTGGGCAACATCTGCCGCAGCCCGATGGCCGAGGTGCTGTTCAGGCATCACGCGCGCCAGGCAGGCTGCTCGGCCGAGTTCGAAATCGACTCGGCCGGCACCTCCAATTGGGAGGTGGGCTCCCCGCCCGACCCGCGCATGCGGCGCACCGCAGCGCGGCACGGCGTGCCGCTCGACGGGCGGGCGCGTCAGTTCCGCGCCACCGACTTCGACCGCTTCGACGTGATCCTGGCCATGGACCGCGAGAATCGCTCGCACCTGACATGGATGGCCCGCGACGAGAAGGATCGCGGCAAGGTTCATTTGATGCGCGAGTTCGACCCGCGGGCCGATGACTCGCCCGACGTCCCAGATCCGTACGGCGGAGGCGAGCGGGCTTTCGAAGAGGTGTATCAGATGCTCGACCGCTCGACGCGAAGCCTGCTCGATTCGCTTTCCACTCCATGACGTTGCCGCCGGCGGTTGCCGAATTCGTCGAGACCCAGGGCTGGGGCGCCGTGTGCAGCCTGAGCGCGCTCGGTGGCGGCTGCATCAACCACGCGCTGCGCGTCGAAACCCAGCACGGCCCGCCGGTGCTGGTCAAATTCAATCCAAACGCCCCGTCGGACCTGTTCCCCTGCGAGGCGCAGGGCCTGGAGGCGTTGCGAACTGCACCCGGCGGACCGCGCGTGCCGCACGTGCTGGGGGTTGGAACGGGATGGATCGTTCTCGAATTCATCCATAGTGCATCCGCACGAGAGGGGTTTTCGGCGTTGCTCGCGGAGCAACTGGCGCGCCTCCAC
>JAPLGX010000392.1 GCA_026389925.1 Chloroflexota bacterium | reverse complement strand
GGTGAATTTGTGGTTCAACTCTATCCAGACAAAGCGCCTTTCACCGTGAACAGCTTTGTGTTCCTGGCGCAGCAGGGATTCTTCGACGCAACCTCATTCCATCGTGTTCTGGAAGGATTCATGGCTCAGGGCGGCGATCCGACCGGTACTGGCACGGGAGGACCAGGCTATCAATTTGCCAATGAGGCAAACGATCTGACCTTCAACAAGGCCGGCATTGTCGCCATGGCCAACGCTGGACCAAACACCAATGGCAGCCAGTTCTTCATCACCTTTGGGCCGACCGGGCTATCAGAGAGTGACTACACGATCTTCGGCCAGGTCATTGGCGGCATGGACGTCGTCAAAGGTCTCACCCGGCGCGACCCTCAGCAGAACCCGACCTTTACGGGCGATATAATACAAAGCATTTCGATCACCGAGGAATAACCGCTAAGGAGGCTCCGAAACGCGGGACACGACATTTACAGGAATGCAGTACTTGACCTGTACTAGCCAGAAACCCCATCCGTGCGGCAATCGACCCGAACAGTCGCCTGCCAACAACACGGCGACGTGCTTGACAGGGGACGGACCGCAAAGGTACCTTTACGATCGGACTTGGGCACCAACCTCGTCAGGCACAGTCATGCCGGAGCACGGGTGGCACCCTCAGAAGGGTGGAACTGCGATCTGAGGCTGGCTTGGCAGCACCAAGTCTCACAACCTGCTGATCCCAGGCTTGAGTCCTGCGGGAGTCATTACCCGCAACCATGGTCCACCGGGCTCGCGCCCGTCATGCTTCGACGGATGCCAACGTCGGAGACATCTTCGGACGGGGATTCCGGCTGGCACAGAGGCAACAGACTCATGTGTGATCACTGGTTGCGGCTTCTACTGGGCAAAGTCGCGCGGGCTCATGTGGCATCTTGGTATTTCCTGGAGGCTAGCCCGTGCTCGTCCATAGCTTGACGCCAGCCCCGACGATGCCAGCTCCTTGAATCACGCCGCCAATTACAACGAGCATTTCTTGAACTGCAAACCCCGGAACGATAAGCGCCCCGCCGATGACCCACAGCACCGCCGTCCAGCGCGGAAGCTTGTTGGCTTTCCATGAGCCGATTCCCAGTGAGAGGAAGCCAAGGAGCATGGTAATCCCGACCAGCGGCCCGAGCACAACCGCCACGTCAGTCGGCTCCCCATTTTGCAACCAGCACTCCCCCAGGGCAATGCAATTGCTGACTGTGATCAGGAGAAAGCCAAGAAAGCCAAGAATTCCTGTCTCCTCATGCTGGGAACCATACACACCCATGAATCCAAACACGAGTAGAATGGTAGCAACGAACTCCACCGTCCCACTGAATGGGCGCTGGACACCGACGACAAAGCGCAGTATCCAGCTCATCGGTAACAGCACGCCACCCAAGATAGTGGCCACCCCACTCCAACGAAACAGGTTTGATGACGACATCTGCAATTTCCTCCTCTCGCTCTTAGACTTGTCTTAGTAAGATGTGATGCTCGTTTGAAAAGCGTGTTCGCGTTTCACATAGAACGCCTACCTTCCTTGGCATGCCCCGAAGCTTGTTTGGCGAGAGAACAATCATTTTGCTGGACTCCGTTTTGGCGCGATAGACTGCGCAATTGATCATCTTCATGCACAACTGACACAGTTGAGAGGCACAAGGACAACAAGGATGAACCGAAGACATCGCTTCATGAGCCCTCCCGGCAAAAGCAAAAACCGGCCTACCTATCTGGCCGGTTTCACTCTTGGCTCGCCGCGCGCAAAGTGACCAACTGAAGCGCGCGGGTCAATGCCTCCAGACCTAAGATCTACATGACGTCAGGACGTTGAGAGACTCAAAGTCGAGGTGATCCCCCTTGCTCAAGCGGCACTGTTGAGATCTGTCGTGACACTCGGCTGGACCAGCTTCCTCCCGAGCCAATCCGGGGTCGCCGAGCGTACTTCGCCTGGTTTGTGCCGCGCCTCACTATTGTGGTTCAAACCGGCGAAAAGCACAAGCCGCCGTCGTGCTCCAGCGGCGTCGCCCTGGAGAGGAGTCATCCCGTCATGCCTGGGGACTGTGCAGGCACCTTCTGCCCAGTACACCACCGAGCTACTCTCCTTGGATGGCTTCATCCTCTCTCTCGATTTGAATCGAAATACTGATCATGGCGGAGATCTCGGGTGCGGGGCAACCTCCCCATTGACATCTTGTCAAGTCTGACCTATCGTTGGGTTCGATCCTGCCATCGAAGACATCCGGGCACGCGAGTATCGCGGACCTATGGGCAGCCTCGTGAACACAGAAATGGTGTCCGAGGCCCCCACCACAGGAGCGAAGCTCATACCGATGTATTGCGTTGTCAATGGGCAACGAGTGAGTTGAGCCAAGAAAGGTCAGAGGAATAGCTCTGCCCACCCCCGACCACCGGTCGGGGGATCTTCTTGAGGGTCGAACCGAGTTGCGTGTCGAGCGCGCTAGCCGATCAACGAACGGACCTCAGCTCGGGTCGAAGGGCTAGGACCTCTTCCGGTGAGGCAAGCAGGCGCGTCGTTCGTCCCTGCCGGACGGCCTTCAGATCATCTCCCAGCTTCAGTTTCATCAAGTGATAGCGGACATACTGTCGCGTGGTGAGCCCACCACGTCCCTCCTCGCCCAAACGTCCGGACCAACCAATGAGTTTGGAGGCGACCATCTCTGGGTTTGCCTCGGTGTCCGCCGTCCGCTTCGCCAGCACGTGCCACACAACCACCAGCAACTTGTGGGCGACCGCGACGATCGCTTTCTTTGGGCTCATACGACGAGAGAGCCGCTCGAATTCATGCTTCCAGTGGGCATGTGTGGTCACGGCGACCCATGCGGCTTCCACCAGCGCCCAGCGCAGCTCCGCGCGGCCTTGCTTGGTGATGCGCCCCGAATGGTGCGTCTGGCCGCTCGCGTGAACGCCCGCCCCCAGGCCGGAATAGCCCACAAGCTTCCTGGCACTCTCGAATCGCGTGATGTCGCCGATCGCCGCCAGTAAGGTCATCGTCGTGATCAGACCGAAGCCTGGAAGCTGCAGTAGATATGGGACCTGCTCGGCCCGCGGAATACATGTGCTCAACCGATTGAGCTCGGTGTCGATCTCGGCGATCTGTGGCTCCAGGTGGTCCAAGGTGGCCAAGTCTTGGCGTATGCGCAGGTTCTCGGTGCGTGAGATCTCCAGACCCAACCACCAGCTGCGGTGCTCACGCGAAAAGACCTCCCCTTTCGGGAGGGTCAGGTTGTGCCGGTGGACCATGCTGTGCAGACGATTCCGTATCATCGCCTGCATCTTCACCAGCCGACGCCGGTGCGCCAGGAGCGAGCGAAGCCTGTCCCGTTGGGCCAGACGGGGTTCCCGAACTTCCACCGGCGGCACCCAGACTTCTGGAACCAGGCCCGCTGCCAGCAGGCTGGCCAGCCGCCCGACGTCCACCCGATCTGTCTTCACTCGCGCCGAGGCTATCCACTTGACCTGTACCGGGTTGGCTACCACCGCTCGCCCCACCAAGGGCAAGACCTGGTCATAGATCTCCCACGCGTTCGTGGTCGCTTCCAGGACCACGGCGTCGCTGGGCTTCAGGTTCGCTTCAGCCCATTTCAGCCAGTTCTCCAGGTTCACCCGCCGCGGTGGCAGGACCACCTCCTGCTCAGCGTTCACCCCACCAACTACCAAGTAGTGCTTGTGAAGGTCGATCCCAATGAAACGTCCAAACCCGCCAGGGCTCTTGCCATTCATGCTAGACTCCTTTTGTGCAAGGCTGGGCACGGATTTGAGGGCCGGAGTTTCACAAACCGATCCGGGCTTGGTGTCTCGACACCATCCCAGGTGAGGGGTTTGACGGGGAGCCAAACAACCCGTCGGGCTTGGCAATTGCCATCCCATATGAGTCTTCGGCTCGCCCTAACGCCCCATGCCCCGGCGCGTTCCCGTCCCTCATCCAGACTAAGAATAGCGCCGCTCGTGCCCAGCCCCACACATACAACCGCCGGCTCCATCTCCTGGAGCCGGCGGCCCTATATCATCCTAACAACCCGGAGGTCCCAGGTTCCCCCCGGCCTGCAGCCA
>JAPLGX010000305.1 GCA_026389925.1 Chloroflexota bacterium | reverse complement strand
TGAGCGTTGGTCCGGCCAAGGATCTTCGCTCACATAGAGAGGACACCACCCATGCGTAGAGTACGAATGCATGGAGTGAAGCGCCAGTTTCCCCCGGTCTCGGAGTTGCGGATCCGCCCGGGCTACGCCGAGGCGCAACGCGCCCCCCAGCGACTCATCCGCGAGGCCCGCCGTCTGCTCACGAGCAAGGGCTGAGTCAATCACCCAACTGACCGGGCCGCAACGACTTGCTTTTCGGATCGGCGGCCTTTCGCAATCCAATTCGGCTTGGCTTGGACCTTGCACCTCCGGCACACGTGCGGAAGGACTTGCCGTGTCGCGGGGGAGTACGCGGTTCGCCAGGTTCGGACGGAGCGCTGCTCGGCCGTGCGATGCGGGCGCATCAAGCGGGCGACGTCGTAACGGCGCAGGCGCTGTACTCGAAAGTTCTGCGAGCGAGCCCCCGCAATTTCGGGGCATTGTACGCTCTGGGTGTCAGCTATTGCCAGCATGGGCAACACGCACGAGGGGTGCCGTTCCTGGAGCAGGCGCTCGCCGTCCAGCCGGACTATGCCGAAGCGCACAGCAATCTTGCCAGTGCACTCAACGCACTCTCGCGCCACGACGAAGCGATCGTCCACGGTGAGCGGGCGGTGGCTCTCGATCCTGCTTGTGCGGAGGCGTACTTCAATTTGGGCAAGGCGTTCCATGCCCTCGCCCGGTGTGACGAAGCGGTAGCGTGCTACGAGCGCGCCGTGGCGCTCAAGCCCGCCTTTCTGGAGGCGTACTACAACCTGGGCAACGCGCTGAAGGCGCTTCACCGGTACAACGACGCGACGGTGTGCTATGAGAAGGCCCTCGCGATTCAGCCCACCTATGCGGAAGCGCACTGCAATTTGGGCAATACCCTCCAGTCACTCAATCGGCCGGACGAAGCCCTTCCGCACTACAGGCAGGCCTTGGCCACCAAGCCTGACCTTGCCGAGGCGGCAGCCAACATGGGCGTGGGGTTGCTGGCGTTGGGCCGGTACGCCGAGGGTTGGGAGCCGTACGAAGCGCGACGGCGGGTCAAAGGCGCGGCGGTGCTACCGGACTTTCAGCGGCCCCTCTGGCTTGGCAAGGAGAGCATCGCCGGCAGAACCATCCTGCTCTACGCGGAGCAAGGACTGGGCGATACCATCCAGTTCTGTCGCTATGCTGCTCTCGTCGCCGGGCAAGGCGCCCGCGTCATTCTGGAAGTGCAGCCGGCCCTAAGAACACTTCTTGCGGATATCGAGGGCCCGCAACAGCTAGTGGCACAGGGAGACCCTCTGCCCGATTTCGATCTTCACTGCCCGCTGTTGAGCCTACCGCTCGCGCTCGGCACGCGCCTCGAGACCATTCCCGCGTCGATCCCCTATCTCGCCGCCCAGCCCGAGCGCATCGCGAAGTGGGAAGCAGCGTTGGGTCAGAAAGAGAAGCCGCGCGTCGGCATCGCGTGGTTTGGCAACCCCCAAAACGGGAACGACCGGAACCGCTCCATGCCCTTGCACCGCCTGCTGCCGCTGCTGACGGCCGGGGCTAGCTTCGTCAGCTTGCACCACGAAGTGCGCGTCGAAGACCAGGACGCGCTGGATGCGCATCCGGAACTCCTGCACTTCGGAGGAGAACTCGGAGACTTCGCGGATATGGCCGCACTCGTGACGCGACTGGATCTGGTGATCTCGGTGTGCACGTCGGTTGCCCATCTGGCGGGCGCGCTGGGCAAGCCGGTGTGGGTCCTGCTGCCCTTTGCCCCCGACTGGCGCTGGATGCTCGAGCGGGCCGACAGCCCGTGGTATCCGACGGCGCGGCTCTTCAGGCAGCCGCGCATCGGCGACTGGGACAGCGTCATCCGGACTGTGGCGGAGCACCTTGCCGCATTCGGCAGATAGTCGTCGGGAGGCCATCGCAGCGTGAGCTACTTCATCGGCTGGCAGCTACATCCCTCGACGGGTTGGGGGCGCTACGGCACGGAACTCTCGCGCGAGCTGGTGCGCCGCCAGCAGCAGGTCGTCGCACTGGCAGTGGATGGCCGGGAGCAAGAGCCGCCGCTCCACCAGGCGATGCTGCGCCATGTTGGCGACTGGCGCGCACTGCACCAGCAGGTGGAGCACCTGAACGTTCACATGGCGTTCGTTGGGCTCGGCAACCACGGCATCGGCATGGAGATACCGGGAGCGCTCACGGCGAACCGCACCATCGCGTGCGTCTTCTCCGAGGACACGGCGTGGACGCGCGAGGAGGTCGACCACCTCAACCGCTACGCGCTGGTGGTCGCGGGGTCGACGTGGAACCGCGACGTGCTTCGCTCTGCAGGTGTCGCGCGGGTCGAGACGGTGATTCAGGGCGTGAACCCAGCCATCTGGCACCCCGCTCCGCGGAATCCGGTGTTCGAGGGGCGATTCGCGGTGTTTTCCGGCGGCAAACTGGAGTTCAGGAAGGGGCAGGACATTGTGGTCGCCGCCTTCCGGCGTTTCCGCGCCAGGCACCCTGAGGCACTGCTGGTGACGGCGTGGCAGAACATTTGGCCTGCGACGATGCAGGGCATCGACCTCGCGGGCCATGTGCACGGGGTGCCGGCCACGCTAGGCGGCGCGCTGGACATCGCGAGCTGGCTCGAACGTAACGGCGTGCCCCCCTCCGCGGCGATCGACGTCGGGCTGATCCCCAACCACCTGATGGCCGACATCGTCCGGGCGTGCGACGTTGCGGTCTTCCCTAACCGCGCTGAGGGCGGCAC
>JAPLGX010000322.1 GCA_026389925.1 Chloroflexota bacterium | reverse complement strand
GGATCGAGAGGTATCCAAAGGGGCAGAATCCGATCCCGATAACGCCCGCCATTGCGCCCAGCAAGGAAAGTAAGAAGAGGGTTGTCAGGGACAACGTGGACGTCAACATACGGCAGTACGGGCTGGATCGATTCCCAGAAGCCGTCCCAGCAAGTGTCCCACCAGAATGCGACGATTGGAATACTGAGAACCCTCTGCAGAATCCGGATCGTCTCCACGCTCGCTTGGTTGGGATTGCGGGGATCGTAGGTGCTTAGAACAATCGCATCAGGACGCAGTTTGGCGCACCTGGCTAGCAGTTTCCGATCTCCATGCGGGGAAGCTGCGAAGTCTGTATCCCAGCAGAACGTGTCTGGTGTCGCAAGGCGCGTTGCTGTCAGGCTTCCATCCAACATGAACTTCTCGGTCGAGTCGCCCAGATCAGGGTTCTCACAGTAGTACTGGTAGCGTAGGATTAGAAACCGCGGCACTCTCCCACCGTTGCCACTGAGGACCTCCGGTCTTCCGCCCCCACGGTTGACCAGATGCTGTGTCACACCCCGGAACACGGGTTTCTCAAGGGCACGCCCGACGATCCCGATGCAGTGGCTCGCGAGCACTCTCCTTATCTTCGCGGCTCTCACCAAGCTCCCTCCAAGACCGTCCAAGATGTGCTGCGCGAAGGTCTGCATGTCAGAGCCTCATTTGCATACTGTTGAATCGAGCCACATACGGCAGACTGGCTCCAGCCGCAAGTCGCCGAGTGGTCCGAAACGGCCCGCCCCAATCTAGGCAAGGGCTGAAGAACTCAGTCCGCCGTGCCACTGCTTCTCGATCGGCGACTTGGGAAGAACATCGACGCAACTCACCCGGGTGTCTCTCACTGCGTCTGATGCTCTTCAAGGAACCTCTTCAACGTTGCCAAGATGTAGTCCATTTCCTCTAGCCCCAGGCCCTGATGTACACCGACGTGTATGCCATGCGTGCCTATGTACTCGGCGTTTGGGAACTGGCCCAACTCGTAGCCAAGATAGGCAAACCCCGCGCACTGAGTCGGCATGGAGGCGAACAAGGTGCGTGTCTCGATGCCGCTTCTCTCCAGGTAGGAAGCGAGGCTGGCACGAGTGAATGACGCTGCCTCCTGCACAACGATTGGAATAGCGTGCGGGCCTATTGTCTCGTCCGCACTCTCCTCGCTGGTCACGAGATACGGACTGAACTGTCCGAATCGCTTGAGAACGTAGACAAGGTTTCGCCGCCGCGCGTCCAGAGTGTCTTTGTAGGATTCGATATTGCCTAGGCCGATGGCCGCCTCCATTTCATTCATCTTGCACGAATACCCGATGCGTTCGAACACAAACCGGATGTCCTCGCCGCCGCGCCCCTGGAATCTCTTTGGGCAGTACTTCGAGGTGGTGTTGATAGTGCACTCCTTGCACTTGCAGGCACGACCATGTGAGCGAAGCGAGCGAAGAACTTCGGCGAAGTCCTCTCTGTTCGTGACCACCATGCCACCCTCAATAGTCGTAAGGATGTGTGCCACATACAGACTGAAGGCGGCGAGATCAGAGAGGGTTCCAACCGGTTGCCCCTTGTACACGGCTCCGTACGCTTCGGCGGCATCCTCTACAACGTACAGATCGTACTGTCGGGCAATGGCATTGATGGCTGACATGTCTGCTGGCTTGCCCATCAGGTGTACAGGCATGATGGCCCGCGTCTTCTCAGTGATGGCTGGTTCAATCCCCGTTGGGTCGATGTTGAGCGTCCGACGATCAACGTCAACAAAGACAGGCTTGAATCCAGCATGGAGGACAGCATTGCCGGTAGCGACAAAGGAGAGTGC
Source organism: Chloroflexota bacterium (assembly GCA_026389925.1). GTDB lineage: Bacteria > Chloroflexota > Anaerolineae > Anaerolineales > RBG-16-64-43 > RBG-16-64-43. Next base: position 628 of record JAPLGX010000322.1, on the reverse strand, counting down.
CGGGACAATGACCTCATCGCCTCGTTGCGCCCCGAAGTCGTGCAGCGTGGCGAGGGCCAAGACATCAGCATCCGTGCCGCTGCTCACGGCAACTGCTTGTCCTATCCCGATCAGAGTTGCGAACTCGTCCTCGAGCTTGCGGACATACCTGCCACTGGAAACCCGATTGGCTGCCAGGATCTCCTCCATCAAGTGCTTGGAGTGATCGGTAATGGATATAGTGCCGAACGGCACTCTCAGCTGCTGTGACATTTCCGCTGGTCTCCTTCGTGGCCGTTCCGTTCCGGGGCTGGAAGGCGGGCGCCGGGCGACTGCCGGAACCATTCGTAGGTGGCCAGCAAGGCAGAGTGGAACGAGACTTTTGGGCGCCACCCGAGAGCCCTCAGCTTGCTGGAGTCCAGGAGCTTCACGGGCATTCCGTCTGGTTTACTGGTGTCGAAGTGGATTCGTCCCCGGTATCCCGTCACCTCCTTGATCGCCATGGCTAGGTCTGCAATGGACATCCCTGATCCGCAGCCCAGATTGATCGGCTGCGGCCCGTCATACCTGGTCATGACAAAGATGCAGGCGTCTGCCAGGTCGTCGGCGAAAATGAACTCCCGCTGTGGAGTGCCAGTCCCCCAGATCT
>JAPLGX010000478.1 GCA_026389925.1 Chloroflexota bacterium | reverse complement strand
ACGTGCGCCAGAATTGGATCGACAACCTGGAGGTCACCGTCAGCCTGGCCTACCTGCCATGGCCAGAGTACCAAAATCTTCTCAGGACCGACCCGCCTCAAGCGTGGCGGTCAGGCTGGTGCATGGACCACTATGACGCCTACAATTTCCTGTACGAGGATGTCGTGGTCAACTCGGTGAAGTTCGGTTCCTGGTCGAATGCTACCTACGAAAGCCTGCTCAGTCTGGCCGCGCTGACAGCTGATCTTCCGACCCGTGCCAACCTCTACAAGCAGGCCGAGGAAATCCTGGTGGAAACTGACGCGGTGATGCTCCCCATCTATCACTTCGGCGTGGGCATGGCCACCCAGCCCTATCTCGCGCGCGGGTACGGGAACGGTGGGGCCGGCGGGCGGATTGCGGACTGGCACTACCTTTACTTTGTCGACCTGCCGCTGGTGATGAGAAATTCACCCTGATTCTCGTCCCATTGGCGTAGCACAAACCGGCTGGCTGCGGAGACCCGCAGCCGGCCGGTTCATCTCGACCCTTCGTCATTCTGAGGGGGCGAAGCTCCCGCGAAATCTCGGCTGGAATTGGACGCTGGTCCTCGTGGGGCAACTCCAAGTGCACCGCGTCCCATCGGGACGCGGTGCAGCCCGATAGGCCACGCATTGACCAAGGTCAACAGCGCCGACGCTCCGCGCCCCGCCACTCCTCGCAATGACAGCACCCCTCGCGCCAGCCGCTAGTACGCCCCCTTGCGGCTGAAAACCGCGCCCAGGGTCATAAACAGGATGCGCACATCCAGCCACAACGAGTAGTTCTGCACATAATACAGGTCGTCCTCGGTGTGCAGGTGCATCGGCTTGTCGGCGCGGCCCTGCACTTGCCACCAGCCGGTGAGCCCCTGCGGCACGGCGAAGCGTTTGCGCTGCCAGGGCGCGTAGCGCTCCACCAGGTACGGCAGTTCGGGCCGCGGGCCAACCAGGCTCATCTCTCCGCGCAGGACGTTCAGAAGCTGCGGCAGCTCGTCCAAGCTCGTGCGCCGCAGGAAGCGCCCCACCCGCGTCACGCGCGGGTCGTCGTAGGCCTTGTGCAGGATCTCGCCGTTCGCGCCGGTCTGCTCTACCGCGTGGCGCATGGCCTCCGCCCCGACCACCATCGTCCGAAACTTTACCATTTCGAACAGCCGGCCATTTTCGCCCACGCGTTTCTGGCGGAAGAGAGCCGGGCCCGGGCTATCGAGTCGGATGACGATGGCAATGATGGACCCGATCAGGGCAGCCAGCGGGCCGAGAAGGAGCGTGACCACAACGTCGAAGACACGCTTACTCATGCGCTGGTAATCCGAGAGGGCCGGTGCCCGAAGGTCGAGCATGGGCAGCCCAGCAAAGTCTTCCACCCGCGCACGGTGCAGCGCGAGCGAGAAATAGTCCGGGATGAGCCAGACTTTCACCGGCAGATCGTGCAGCTCGACCACCAGCTGATTGACACGCTCGTAGGCGCGCCGCGGCAGCGCCAGCACGACGTCCGTCACGCCGTGCGTAGCAACCACTGATCGCATCTGGTCGAGGGGGCCGAGCACATCCGTGTGCAATTCGGCCTTGTTCGCGTCGTCGTCGAGGAACCCGACCAACTCGATCCCCAGCCGCCGATGCTCCTGCACCTCGCCGAGCACCTCTTCGCCCACGATCCCGCGGCCGGCGACAAGGATGCGTCTCGCGGAGGGCAGGCCGGAGAGCCGGCGGCCCCGTGCCAGACGGAAGACCGTGCGCCAGGCGACGAGCGCCGACCCGCTCAGCGCGACAAAGACGAGAAACAGCACACGCGAGACATCGCGGAATGATAGATACAGGAGCCCGGCCAGCAGCATGGCGCTGATCACGGCGCCCAGCACGATCCCCCCCAACTCCTCGCGCCAACGCAAATAGCGGCGCGGATCGTAGATCGAGAGCATCGCCAGGGTAGCCACCCACACCACGCTCGAGATAGGATACATGGGCCCCGGGATTTCAATCGGGCCGAGGATCGTGCGTGCGATGGGCAGGGGGTTGAGCCACGGCCGCACCAGGACGGACAGCGCGAGACAACCCGCTACAAGCAGTCCGTCCAGGAGCATCGCGATCAGGGCAAAGTCGGTCGAGAAGCGCCGCACCATGCGATTGGTCTTCCTTGTCGAGGCGGTGTGGGAAGTGAGTGCACGCGCAGTATAGTCCGCGCGAGGGGGCGCCGCAACGCCGCGTTCAGGCTTTCATGGGGCTTCCGGGTCCACCCTGAGAAGCCCGAGGCTTTCCGCCGCCACCAGCAAAGCGAAAAGCGGATACTGCGCATAGCGCCGCCACAGCCTGCGCGGTTCCGTGGCCAGACGGAAGAGCCACTCCAACCCGCCCCTCTGCATCCAGTGCGGGGCCTGAGGCTTGGTGCCTGACAAGAAATCGAAAGCCGCTCCGACGCCAATGAGCACCGGTGCGTTTATCCGGCCCAGGTGGGCTGCCATCCAACGCTCCTGTTTCGGTGTGCTGAGGCC
>JAPLGX010000407.1 GCA_026389925.1 Chloroflexota bacterium | reverse complement strand
CTGGTCGATGCGCAGGAGCACCTTCTCGCTGGAGGCCTCGACCTGATTGGCGGAGGGGTCGGCCTGGAGGCGGGAGATAACCGTGTTGCCGCTCAGGTCGGTGTAGTCGACGAAGAGTTGCCCGTTCTCGGCGAAGCGCGGATGAAAGGCCAGCCCGAGCAGCCCCTGCTCGCTGCCCGCGCTGCCGACCCTGTTGCGGATATCCAGGTAGGGCTCAGCGAGGAGGCTGCCATCCCGGAAGAGGCGCACGAGGCCCAGCTTCTCGACGATAAAGAGGCGCTGTGATCCGTCGCCGCTATGGGTGAGATAGAGCGGGCGATCGAGCCCGCCGGCGACGGCCTCCAGAGCGACGTCGCCCGGGTGCGGGAGTTGGCCGGTGACGACCCCGGGTGTGGGGGCGGGCAGCGTGGCTTCGGGCACGAAGGGGGTTGGCTCGAAGGTGGGCGTCGCGGGCGGCGGGGTAGGGGTGGCTGTGCTGTCTGCGGTCGGGCCGGGCTGCGCGTTCGGGGCGATCGGGCGCAGGCAGCCGCTGAGTGTGCTCGCGAGCAGCACGCCGGCTGCGAGCCATGTGCGCGGCCACCTGTCAGTAAACGGAGGCGAGTGACTCATGGCCGACCGGGCCCTACGTCACTCGGTCGCCACGGGCGGTTCTTCCGCAGGCGGGCGCTTGGAGGAGGCCTTGGGACGGGAAGCCTTGACCAGTTGGCGCACGACGGTCGGCAGGATCCCGCCGTTGCGGTAGTACACGACGTCCACCGGCGTGTCGAGGCGGGCCACGGCGGTGAAAGTTGTGGTCGTCCCGTCGTCGCGTCGGGCGATGACCGCCACTTCCTGGCGCGGCTTCATATCCGCTGAGATCCCCTGAATGGTGATGAACTCGTCGCCCTTGAGACCAAAGGTCGCGGCGTTCTCGCCCTGGTTGAACTCGAGCGGCAGGACGCCCATGCCCACCAGATTGGCCCGGTGGATGCGTTCGAAGGACTCTGCAATCACGGCCCGCACGCCCAGCAGCAGCGGCCCCTTGGCGGCCCAATCGCGGGACGAGCCGGTGCCGTATTCTTTGCCGGCGATAGCGACCAGCGGAATGCCCTCTTCCTGGTAACGCATGGCCGCGTCGAAGATGGTCATGCGGTCGGCGTCCGGGTAGTGCGGCGTGAAGCCGCCTTCCACGCCCGGCACGAGCTGGTTCTTGATGCGGATGTTGGCAAACGCGCCGCGCACCATCACCTGATGATTGCCGCGCCGCGCGCCGAACGAGTTGAAATGCGCCTTGCTGACGTTGTGCTGGCGCAGATACTGCCCGGCCGGCCCGCTTTCGGGAATGTCGCCGGCCGGCGAGATGTGGTCGGTGGTGATCGAGTCGCCGAACAGGGCGAGGATGCGCGCACCCTGGATCGGCTTCAGTGCGGCCGGCTTAAGGGTCAGCCCCTGGAAGAAGGGCGGCTCTTGGATGTAGGTGGACTTGCGCTCCCACGCGTAGAGCTCGCCTTCCCCGGTCGGGATGGCATTCCAGGCCGCATTGCCGGCGAACACATCGGCATAGGAGCGGGCAAACATGTCGGGCTGGATCAGGGCGAGCACCTCGCCCACCTCGGCGCGCGACGGCCACAGGTCGCGCAGGAATACGGGCGCACCCTCCCGGTCGAGACCGAGCGGCTCGC
>JAPLGX010000468.1 GCA_026389925.1 Chloroflexota bacterium | reverse complement strand
GCTCGGGCCAGTCGATCGTGTCCAGGTCGGCGAGCAGCCGGTCGGCATAAGCCGTGATGCGGAAGAACCACTGCATCAGGCGCTTGCGTTCGACGAGCGCCCCGCTGCGCCAGCCGCGGCCGTCGACAACTTCTTCATTCGCCAGCACGGTCTTATCGACCGGATCCCAGTTGACCTCGGCCGGGGCGCGGTAGGCCAGGCGGAACGTGCCGAGATACGCGCGCTGCTCCGCGAGCGTCATCTTCGTCCACGCCTCGGCGGTCAGCGGTTCCGCACCGGGAATATCGCTCGACCCGCGCCGCGCAAGCTCCGCCTCGAGTTCGGCGATCGGCCGCGCGCGTTTCACGCGCGGATCGAACCAGGCGTGGTACAGCTGCAAGAAGATCCACTGCGTCCAGCGGTAGTACTCGGGCTTGGAGGAGTTGATCTCGCGATCCCAATCGAACGAAATGCCGAGCAGACGGAACTGGCGCTTGTAGTTCGCCGAGAACCGCTCGATGAGCTTGGCCGGGTTGGTCTTGAGCTTGATGGCCGCATTCTCGGCCGGCAGGCCAAACGCGTCCCAGCCCATCGGGTGCAGCACGTTGTAGCCGCGCATGCGATGGTAGCGGCTGAGCACATCGGTCGGCACGTAGTTGCGGCAGTGGCCGACGCTCAGGCCGTCGCCCGAGGGATACGGGAAGAAATCGAGGATGTACGCCTTGGGCCGCTCGTCGGCCGGGCCGGTCCGGTACAGATGGGACGCCTCCCATTTAGCCATCCACCCTGCTTCAAACGTCTGCGGCCGGTAATCCGCGCTGCGCGCCTTCGATGACTTGGCTGCGCGGGGTGCGGCCCGGCGCGGCGAAGGCTTCGGCCGTGCGGAGGCCTGCGGCTTCCGCGCGCGCGAGGCCGACGCGCTGCGCTGGGCCGGCGTCGTGCGCTTGGCCGTGCCACGCCGCGGCGTGGCCCGTGCGGCGGTTTTCTTGGGTGGGCTCTTTTTCTTCGTCGCCATGGATCACATCCTCGACCGACAAGACTGACGTGCGATGCGGCCGGCCGTAAGGCGTGTCGCCCGGTGGGCCACCTGCCCGACCAAGCCGACCGGCCTCTCCAAAAAAGAAACCCCTTCGCTCAGGGACGAAGGGGCAACCTCGCGGTACCACCCTGATTCCTGGATCGTGCTCCAGGCGCTCCCAGCTGTAACGGGCAAACCCGCCGCCGTGAGGCGGGGCGCGGTCCCCGTGGGGACTGACCGGCGAGTTCGGCCTGATGCGCTCCGCTGCGCTGCGGGGTTTCACCGCGCGAGAGCTCGTGTTCGTGCTCCCGGCCCCGTTCTCTGACGGATGGCCTACCGGCCCGCGAGGGGCGCTGCTCCGGTACGACGCCGACCTATTGGCAAAGGTCAGCCTGAGGATACACGCCAGGCTGACCGCGAAGGTGGACCCAGAGGGATTCGAACCCTCGACCTTCTCAATGCCATTGAGACGCGCTCCCAACTGCGCTATGGGCCCATGTGAATTGCGGTACAGACCGGGCAGTGGGGCCTCGGCCAGTGGACCTGGAGGGATTCGAACCCTCGACCTCTTCAGTGCGATTGAAGCGCGCTCCCAACTGCGCTACAGGCCCGCGTGATTTCAGCGATTTTACCCCCCTCCGGCGAGGGGTGTCAAGCACAGGGGGTCGCTTGGTACAATCCGACGCCTGCGCCAAAGGAGGAGAGACATGAGCGAGAGAGAACCTGTCGCTGATTTTTCCATTTCTCCGCTTTGCGACGTGCGCGCGACCTCGTGGTGGAAGCCGCGCCGGGTGACGGTGCTGGGCGAGCCACGGGCCGAGGACCGGTTACTGCGCACATTCCTGGACGAGCTCATCGCGGCATTCCGCGAGCAGGAGCACGAGATCGTCGACAGCCAGGCCCGCGAGGTGATCGCGGATGGCAGGCTGGACTCCACCTGCCTACAGGTTGTACCTGGGCACGATCAAGAGATAGACGTCTAAGAATGACTCCAGCCAGCCCCAGAAGCCGGAGGAGAGGTCGAATTCCCCTCCGCTGGAAGCCTCGGCCACGGGCTGGCCAATCGTGCCCTGCAGGTCGTAGTCGCCGCCGGACGGCCGCCACCGACAACGAAATGGGGGCAAGCGCGTAATCCTCCTGGGCGGGCGTAACTGACGTCCGAATGCCCTCCTTCGCGGGAGGGTGACGGGCGCCGCACCCCCGCGTAGGTCACCCCTTCGCTGCGTGTTTACCTACTCGTCGATGATCCAGATGCGAACGCGGACCTCATAGCACAATGAGTCGTCGGGCAGGCGGGACACTATGAGCGAATTGCTGTCCAGATCGTAGAAGTAGCCGCCGTGCCACACATCCCCCTCATTGGAGTCAGCCCCGACGAACAGGTTGGTAATCCCCCATGGGTTTCGGCACTGGAAGTCCACGACGTAGGTGTCCCGATTGCCGCCGAGCCCGTGTACAACCGACCTGTACTCGCCTGGAGCAAGAGCAACCCAGCCGCTGTTCCACGCCGGCTGCGGGAAGAACCCGATCGCAGGACCATCGACAGTGAGGGAACCGGTGACCTGGACATTGCCACCGAAGTAGCCCGCGTTGGCCGTTGTGTTGCTGTTCACGGCGTGGAGGGCCCATCCCGGCCCATTCGTCACGGAATACAGCGTCGACCAGTCGTTTGAGGCATTCGTGTTCTCAAAGAAGCCCGAGTTGCCAACGGTGCTTCGCCCGTAGACAGAACTTCCGTTGCTCGAGAGTGCAGAGAGGCCGGTCCCACTCGAGGTACCGAGCCATAGCCCGGTCCCGCTTCCGCTCCAGCTCCCGCCCCAATGGGTGTGGCCGCTGGCAGCAAACGCGCTCGCGTGTTGCCCGTCGAGGAGACCGGCATTCAGGTTGGTCACCACGTCGGTGCTGTCCACGGAGAAGGGCGCGCTCACTCCGGAGGTGCCTCCGTTGAACGCGGGTCTCCCACTGACAGTCTCGCTTTGCGCAAGGTTGAAATACTGGGGGTGGTCATCGTCCGCAAGCCCGGTCAGCGTGCCGTGGTCATGGTTGTGGGCCGAGGCCGCAAATGCGCTCGCGTGTTGCCCGTCGACCGTATCGGCAGAGGACGAGTACAGTGCGTATGGCGTCGGAGTGATCATCTGCCTCGGGTCGAGGGTCGTGTACGCGCCGGGGCTCCCGCCCGGGCGTACGTCGATCTCCAGCCAGCGCGCATCCCCGGCAAAGGCCGATGCGCCAAAGTCCAGCTCCACGGTGAACAGGCCGCTTGTCACGGGCAGGTACTCGACGGAGACTGGCGAGCCGATTGGGCTGCCGCCTGTTTCGGCGTTATAGAGCTTGAATTGGAAGTCATAGACGCCGTCGGCGGGCTCGCCGCCATCCATGAGCTGCCCCTGGTAGGTGAAGGCCGTCCCGACCGGGTCGGCAAGGGGTGCCGGGCGGGAGTCGGCGAGAACATCCCGGGCGAGCACTGAAATCGGGCTGTTGGGCGTGAGCGCGACGAGCACGATGAGTACGATGGCGACGAGGACGAATGTAAAGTCTTTGGCCTTCATGGGCCCCTCCTTCGAAGAACCAGCCTTGCGCGTGTGTGCAAGGTGAAAC
>JAPLGX010000411.1 GCA_026389925.1 Chloroflexota bacterium | reverse complement strand
CCGCCCCGCATACCGCACGAGATCGATCGCGGTGGCCTCAGGCGTGCTGATCGGCACCGATCCTACGGGAGTCGGAATGGTGGTCCGGGGCGTGGTGGCCACCGCATACTTGGCCACAAAGACGAGCCGATCGCGCCCGAGGCGCACGGGGGGATGGTTGCGGGCAACGACCAACTGCGTCTCCTGCGCCGCGGAGGGCGACACGCCGTGCCACTCGGCGGCCGTCAAGAGACCGACGTAGCCGGCCGGTTCGCCCAAGAAGTCGAGCACAGCCGTCACCACCCATGCCGTCGGCGGGGCGCCGATCGCGTGGTACTCCGGGGGGACGATCACGAAGAAGCCGCGGCGCGGCCACGGCCGGACGAGCCGCCTCGCGCGCACCAGCCGCCGCAACGCCGCCTGGCACCCTGAGGCCGACAGGGCAAGCTCGGCCGCAAGATCCGCCTCGGTGAACGTGTACTGGTAGGCTGATTGGCGCCGGGCGACGAACGCCTCGAGGCCGCCCGGCGATGCGCGCTGTGGGCGAGATCGTCCCGGGCCGGCTCTGGGTGACTTCGGCGAGAAATGCTTAGTCCGTTGCACTCTGATATAGTGTACTCGGAATGCAGTTTACGCAAGTGTAGCGGAGTCGAACAATGGGGTACTTGGTCGCGGCGCCTGGCTGGCGTCGGTGCGCCGGTGCGCCGGTGCGCCGGTGCGCCGGTACGTCGGTGCCCCGGTACGCCGCAGTGAGGCTGCCGCTACGCTCCGGCCTTGGGGTTCAGAAGATCGGCAAAGGACGCGAATTTCATTACGAACCGTCGCGAGGCCAGCAGTGCCTTGTCCGCGTCGGCCTCGGCCACGCTCAGGAGATCGGCGCGAATCGCGCACAAGTAGATGGCCGGCGTCGTTAGCACCCGTTGCTCACCGAGTCGGGCATGCACTTCGCGCCGGAACCGACCGCGTTCGTCGGAAGCGATGTGCCAACCCTTCCCCTGCGCCAGGGCAAGGCAGGCTGCCTCTCCAGACCCGAGCACGGCACGCAGTTCCGCGAACAGGGTGATGTCCTCAAAAGCCGTGAGGTGCAGGTCGTTATCGTCCCCGCTGCCAGGGCCTCGGCCAAGCGGGTCGGCTGGTCCACCTCGGTGACCTCGGCGACAACATCGTCCGGAACGACGAAGCGGAAACCAGGCAGCTGCCCCAGAAGCAGTAGTCTGCCTGTGTGGATCAGATTGATGAGGACGTTGGCATCCGTCACCACCACGACGGAAGGCGGATCGGTCACGCAGCGGAGTCTCCCGCGCCCGCCGTCTCCTGCTCTGACGGCCCCCCAACATCCTCCAGGATCTCGAGCTCCGTCCTGCTCAGGCCAATCAGTCCGCCGAGCTAAAGCAACTTGCCGCGTGAAATGAGGGAGCGACGGTAGGCTTCCAGCAAACAGCCGACGAAGCGTCGCCTGAACGCCGACGAGGGTTCCGGCTCCGCGCGCGGCGTGGCCCCAAGTACGCCCGCCACCTCGTCGGTGTGGCGATCCTCCGCCTGGGCCTTCAGGGCTTCAAGCTCGGGCTGCGTAATCAGCCGGAGGTTCCTCAAGCGATAGATCATCGCCATGCGGCTGACGCCGAAGTGCTCGGCGATCCGAATGACGTCGTACATCTGGAGATCCTGGCTTCGAGGCGCAGCGCGTCCCTCTACCCGGACGGGAGCTTGGCCCTCCTCATCGTAGACCTGGGCAGTGTGCCGCGACGCGCTTCCCTTGCCCAGGTCCTGTACGAAGGCGTGAACCCCATCCGCCGGCATCAGCAGGGCGGCAGCGAACGCGTTGGCCCTTATCTCCTTCACTTCGTTGCGATCCTCCAACCGGCTTACGACGCCACCGCGCGAACGGTCGAGGAGCACGTGCGCGTACTCGTGCGCGAACGAGAAGCGCCAGCGGAGCGGAGGATGCCGGCTGTTGAGGACGATGAGCGGGCTCTGCTCACGCCCGAGCAACGTCATTCCTGACACGTTGTCAGGCAGCTCTTCGACTGCCGTCCGAACCCCCTGCGATTCCAACAGGTCCGCGAGACCCGGCAACGGCGCTCTGCCGAGGCCCAGTCGAGAGCGCTCTTCTTCGCCTACCTGCTGCCCTTGCTCAATGGCGAGCCATCGCGTTGCCGGCAGCGACACCGAATAGGCGGCCGCGGTGCATAGTCGTTGCGGCAGCTCGAGCAGCACCTCGAGGTTGCTCAGGGCCCGACCCTTGTTCCTCCAGGCGACGAGAGCGTCCCGAAGATCCGCGCTCGACTCGAACCCCGGCTCCGCGCGGAACAGTGCGCGAAGCGCCTCGTCCTCCTCGAATTGGGGAGCGAGAAAATCCCGGATGTCTCGTCCGTAGAGGCCCGCCAATCTGTCGAGTTCCAGGCTCGAGGCTGGACGATTGCCGGCCTCGACCTGTGCCAGCGTAGGCCGGGATACCTCTATCCTGGCGGCCGCTTCCTCCTGGGTCATTCCGACGGCGTCGCGTGCGGAGCGAAGGCGTCCTCCCAGCTCCTTCTGCGTCACCGTCATTGTTGCCTCCGGGAGTACAGTGGAATCTTGAGCCTTCACATTGTGTTTAACTGTAATAGCTTAACGCGAATTGTCAAGTGACGGCATAACGGGTTATGTTCGGTAGCCGCTACAAGATCCCCAGGGGCCGATCGTTGCGATAGGGCTCGGTCCGCGGCGCCCGGCGTCGCGCCGGCGTCCCCGCTCCTCGCGCCGGAGGAAATCCGAAGCATCAGGGCGCGCTCCGACTTGTCGCAGGCGGAGCTGGAGCGGATGCTCGGGCTCGGTGCGAAGACCGTCGTCCGTTGGGACCCCGGCGCCGGGGTCACGACGCTCACGACACCAGGCAGCCGAGATGCGGTGTCCACAGTGTCCCGCGGCCCGTCCGCGCAGTTCGCTGGTGACGCAGGATGGTGCGACGCTATCTTGGATCAGAGCCAGGCGCCTATGACTTGGCCCGACCATATCCATGCCGATCCCACCATACTCGGGGGGAAGCCGGTGATTGCGGGCAGCCGTCTGGCCGTGGATTTCGTGCTGGGGCTTCTGGCCGAAGGGTGGACCCAACTCACCGATGAGGCGCTTCGAGCGGTGTTCGCGTATGCGGATGCGAGCAAAAAAATGGGCCCCCGGAGGGGCCCCAATAAGAAGTAACTGAGAGTGAGGTTACGCTGGGGCTGATGGCTTGTCAAGGTCCCGACGTCAGGTCGTCAGCGGAGAATCTCCAGAGTCAGTGCACTATCCCTGCTGAGCCGGCACGCTGTCGTTGGGTGCTGCGCGTCCTTGGGGTTGGGTTGATCGTACAACTCGAGGAGCCCCTTGTCGATGCAGAACTGGAGGCCTTCTCGATCATCGGGATCCGCGCCAAACACCTTGTCCCTCAAGAACTTCACGGAGAAGAACGCGTACTTTCTTTCGTTGCGAGCAATCCAACGGATGACTTGAGGCGCGCGAGGATGGAGACGGGTCTCCCGTTGCTCTGCGCCAAGGCGCGCGGGTGCCGCTGGTTCCGCAAGACGAGCCACCACGGCTGCCTCGAGCTGAAGGGTCCTGAACGTATCGGGCTGTCCGCCAGCCCCGCTTCGACGTCGGCGAGTTGGTTCTGCAGCGCGGCTTCGATACGCTTGGTGACCGTCTCCTCGCTCGCAGCGAGGGCGCGATCGAGTGCGCCCGTGTAGAACCGGAGATTGAACGTGAGGGCGGGCGGGGGCAACGGATCTCGTTTCGTGAGTTGAGCCAGCGCCGAAGAGAGACCCAGAGTCGCAGTGCCAGCCAGGAACGCCAGCACTCCTTTGATGTCGCCTTCCAAGCCGGGCAGCGCCACGAGAATGAGGCTGATGGCCGCGAGAGCGAGGAAGAGGACCGCCACGAGGATGACACTGGGGAGCTTGTTCACTT
>JAPLGX010000177.1 GCA_026389925.1 Chloroflexota bacterium | reverse complement strand
TCAGTCGCCGGGCCAGCCCAAAGCAAAGCGAGGGCTTGAAACTGTTGCATAAAGGTGTACTGTTGCGCGTCATGCGCAACAATGCATATTTAGGCAACAGATTGCTCAACAACGCCATCGAGGGGCTCCGCGCGCGTCTCCCCGAGGGCTGGCGACTCACGCCTGGCAATCCCGCTCGTGCCCGAGGGTTCCAGGCGGACGCTCAGCTAACCGTACGCGCACCGGACGGTACCAGTGCCGTGCTGCTTGTGGAGACCAAGCGGAGGGTTTCACCCCGCCAGGCAGCTGAAGAGGCGCCTAAGCTGGCTGGGGCGGCTCGGGAGGGGCGAGCGGCAGGAGTTCTCCTGATCTCGGATTACCTGAGCGACATATCTCGCAGGAGGCTTCGCTCGGCGGGAGTGAACTACATAGATCTGACCGGCAACGCCTGGATTGCCCTCGAACGTCCAGGCCTGCTGATCGAGACGCAAGGCTCTAACCAGGATCCCTCGCCACCCCGCCGGGGGGTCCGATCGCTGAAGGGCCCCAAGGCGGCACGGATCGTGCGGGCGCTGTGTGACACGCGCCCACCCATCAGGGTCCGCGAGCTCGCCCGCCTGTCGGGGGCTGACCCCGGTTACGTCAGTCGCCTACTCGATCTCCTGGGTTCTGAGGATCTCATCCAGCGCGGCCAGGCTGGCGAGATTGCTCAGACCAACTGGCGAGAGCTGATCCGGCGATGGGGCCGGGACTACTCCCTCACCAGGACTAACCGTGCCGTGCTGTGCCTTGCCCCACGCGGCCTCGACGCTGTCGCCGACCGGCTTCGCAGGTACAAGAAGACTTATGCGCTGACGGGCTCTCTAGCTGTGCCGACGCAAGCCTTGGTTGCCGCCGGGCGCTTGGTTACTTCCTATGTAGATGATCCAGAGCAGGCTGCCGGGTTTCTTGAGGTGCGGCCGGCCGAAACCGGCGCCAACGTCTTGTTGCTGGAGCCCTTCGACCGCGTGGTCTATGACCGGGTGCGCACAGAAGATGGCCTGGTGAAGGTCGCTCTCAGCCAGTGCGCAGTTGATCTCCTTACAGGAGGTGGGCGCGGCCCAGCGGAAGCCGACGCCCTGCTGGCGTGGATGGCTGAGGACGAGAATGGCTGGCGATCCTGATCCCCTTTATGTCGCTGCACGCAGGGTACTCCTGGATGCGTGGGAGGCCATCAAGCCGCACCTCAATGCGCTGGTGTTGGTCGGTGCACAGGCTGTCTATATCCACGCGGGCGAAGCGGATCTGGCCGTCGCCCCCTACACGACCGATGGGGACTTGGCGCTTGACCCGAGACGGCTGCAGTCCGAACCGTTACTTGAGGTGTCGCTTCAGCGTGCCGGTTTCTCGCTGATGGAGAATGCGGTGGGCATTTGGCAGGCGTCGATTGACGTGCAGGGTGTGAAGCGGAATGTGGGAGTCGACCTCCTTGTTCCGGAGTCCCTCGCTGGCTCGGGGCGCCGGGCGGCGCGCATCCCGCCACACGCCAGGCAGACTGCCCGGAAGGTTGCAGGACTGGAAGGTGCCTTGGTCGATCGAGACCTAGGCAAGATAGGGGCTTTGGACCCTGGGGACACAAGACAATTCGAGCTCATGGTCGCTGGTCCGGCAGCTCTTATCGTGGCAAAGGTCCACAAGATCAGGGACAGGGTGGGCGATGCCGATCGCAGAAGCGACAAGGACGCCCTTGACGTGTACCGCCTTCTGCGGGCGGTACCCACACCGGCTCTTGCCCAGCGATTTCGAACGCTGCTGGCCGATCAGATCTCGCAAAGGGTTGCGGACACTGCACAGCGAATGCTGCCGGAGCTCTTCGGTCGGATGAGCGCACCTGGGACCCGGATGGCTGTGCGAGCAGCCCTTCCGCTGGAGAGTGGGGAGACGCTGGCAGCTTCACTCGTTGCTCTTGCGGGGGACCTCCTTCGCGCGCTGTCTTGACTTCCCTGTACGCGCACGCGAGTGGATCCGTTGCAGCACCTCCTCGCCCCCGGCCATCACTGTCACGCCTAATCTTGTACCGCATGTCCGCTGTGCCCCTCCGCCCCTCCTCCACAATTTGCACCCTCCTCGCAGACATCGATAGTACGCGCGTGCACAAGGGCATCGCTTGCCTTGCCTCCCCCTTTGCCGTATAGTACCTTTCGATCCCGCCCCTCCAGGAGGCAAGCGCCATGGATAATCTCAAACGCCAATTCAATACCATCACCCTGGTCATGATCCCGATCGCCATCGCGATCAATATCGCCGTCGGACAGCTGGCGCTGCTTATCAAGGTGCCGCTGTACCTCGACTCGATCGGCACGATCCTGGTGGGCGTGTTGGCCGGACCGTGGGCCGGCGCACTCACCGGATTCCTGTCGAATGTGATCTGGACGCTGGCCGGGTGGTACACACCGGCTATCGCCTTCGCCGGTGTGGCCGCCATCATCGGCGCACTGGCCGGCGTCTTCGGACGCGCCGGCTGGCCGAACTCGTGGTGGAAGGCCATCCTGGCCGGGCTGCTGACCGGGCTCACCGCGGCGGTGCTCTCCGCGCCCATCGCCACCTACGTGTTCGGCGGCGTGATGGGCAGCGGCACCGATGCCGTGGTCGCCATGGCGCGCTCGGTCGGGCTCGACTCGCTGGGTGCCAACATCGCCCAGGGGGCGTTCTCGGACCCGATGGATAAGATGGCGTCGTACCTGATCGTGTATCTCGTGCTGCGCGCGCTGCCGCTGCGCTTCCTGGCGCGCTTCACCAACCTGGCCAGCCGCTCCGGCTAGGCCAACCCCCAGGCTCACCCGGGGCGCGCGGCCGTCTCGACCCGCGCCCCGGCTTCCCTTCTTGCACGCTATGCATCTTTCAGACCCCGGGGTGCAATGACACGCGAGGCGGCGCGCCGCCCATCCGGGCCCTCTCGGCTGCACCCACTCACCATGCTGGCCTTGAGCCTCACGGCGGTCGTGGCCGGCGCCTCGCTGCCCACCACAACCTTGGTCCTGGCCGTGTATGTCGGCCTGCTCGTTCCGCTCGCGGCCTGTGGCCGCCGCCTGGGTGCGTTCCTGCGCGCCTGCGCGCGGGTCATCTGGCCGTTTGCCCTCTCGCTGGTGCTCATCCAAGGTTTCTTCACGCCCGGGGAAAGCCTGCTCTTCCGCCTCGGGCCTTTTCGCTACACCCTCGAGGGCCTGCGCGTGGCGCTGCTCTTCAGCGCGCGGCTGCTGGTGGGCCTGGGCGCGGCGACGCTCTTGATGATGATCATCCGGCCGGATGCGCTGATGCGCGCCCTGGTCGAACGCGGCCTGCCGAACCAGATCGCCTACATCATCATCACCGCGCTGCAGATCGTCCCGACCTTCCAGGCGCGGGCCCATGCCATTTTGGACGCGCAGCGCGCGCGCGGGCTCGAAACCGAGGGGACGCTGATCGTCCGTCTGCGGGCGTTTGTGCCCCTCGTCGGCCCGCTGATCCTGAGCAGCCTGATGCAGATCGAGGAGCGCGCCATTGCGCTCGAGGCGCGCGCCTTCAGCCGGCCCGGCCCGCGCACGAGCCTGGTGGCGCTGCGCGACTCGCAGCTACAGTTGCTTCTGCGCTGGGCGCTGATGCTGGGGGCGGTCGCGATGATCGCGGCGCGCATCTTCGTGTGGGGCAGGCGATGATTGCTCTTTCCGCGGTGAGCTATCGCTACCCGGGCACTCAGCGCGACGCGCTGCACGCGATCGACCTCGCGGTGGGCGAGGGCGAGCTGGTGGGCGTGGTCGGGGCGAACGGCGCGGGCAAATCCACGCTCTGCTATGCGCTCTCGGGGTACATCCCGCACTTCTTCGGCGGAACGGTCGAGGGCGGCGTGCAGGTGGCCGGGCACGACGTGACGCGCACGCCCGTCGGCGAGCTGGCCTCCGATATCGGCCTCGTCTTCCATAATCCCTTCAACCAGATCAGCGGCGCGCGCTTCACTGTTCTCGAAGAAGTCGCCTTTGGACTCGAGAACATGGGCCTGCCGCCCGAGGTGATGCGCACGCGCGCCGAGGCGGCCCTCGCCGCCACCGGGCTCGCCGATCTCGCCGAGCGTTCGCCCTTCGCGCTCTCGGGCGGCGAGCAGCAGCGCCTCGCCATCGCCGCGGTCATGGCCATGCAGCCGCGCGTGCTCGTTTTCGACGAGCCCACCTCGCAGCTCGACCCGGCAGGCACGCGCGCGGTGTTCGAGGTGATGCGCCGCCTGGCGCGCCCGGGCGGCACGACGATCGTCCTCACCGAGCACAAGCTGGGCTGGCTGGCCGCGTTCGTCGATCGCCTGCTCGTACTGCACGAGGGTGGGCTCGTCGCGGATGGCCCACCGCGCCAGGTGCTTGCTTCCGCTCTGGACCACGCGTGGGGAGTCGGTGCGACCATGTACGCGCGCGCCGCGCAGGAGGTGCTCGCGCGCGGGCTTTTGCCCCCGCAGCCACTCCTCCCAGCGACACTCGATCAGGCTGTGGAGACCCTGCGGTGACGATCATCGTTTGCGACGCGGCGTACGAGTACACCGCGGGTGTGCGCGCACTCGACGGCGTGAGCCTGACCATCGCCTCGGGCGAGGCGCTGGCGCTGGTGGGCGAGAACGGCGCGGGCAAGACGACGCTGGCCAAGCTCCTCAACGGGCTCTTGCGCCCGAGCCAGGGGAGCGTCGAAGTGGAGGGCTATGACACGCGCGCGCGCACCACGGCCCAGCTCTCGAGGCACGTGGGCTTCGTGTTCCAGAACCCGGATGACCAATTGTTCGCGCGCACGGTGCAGGCGGAGGTCGCCTTTGGCCCGCGCAACCAGCGATTGACCGAGGCCGAGGTGGAGGCGCGCGTGGCGATCGCGCTGGCGGAGGTGGGCCTCGCGGACGAGGCGGAGCGCCACCCGTACGACCTGGCGGTGCCCGAGCGCAAGCTGGTCGCGCTGGCCGCCGCGCTTGCGATGCACACACCGGTGCTCGTCCTGGACGAGCCGACCATCGGCCAGGATGCGCGAGGCGTCGAGCGGCTGGGCGCGCTGGTCGACCGGTTGCATGCCGAAGGTCGTACACTGATCACGATTACGCACGATCTCGATTTCTGCCTGGCGCATTTCGAGCGCGTGGTGGTCATGGCTGGAGGCAAGATCCTTGCCGACGGTCCGGCCAGCGAAGTGCTGAGCCAAACGGACCTCTTGGCGCAGGCGCAGGTCGAGCCGCCGCAGGTCATTCAGCTTGCGCAGGCACTGGGCTGGGGCGAGGTGCCGCTCTCGGTCATGGAATTCGCCGACATCTACGCTGAAAGGAAGGCACGGTTATGATCCTCGTCTTGGGCGACTTGCTCGCGGATCTCAACCTGCGCATCTCGTCGTTCCCGGTGCAGGCGGGCGGAATGCAGCGCGTGTCGTATTTTGAGCTTGGCCCAGGCGGCGCGGCGAACACGACCATTGCTGCGGCGCGGCTCGGGCTTGCGGTCGGGCATCTGGGCGAGATCGGGCAAGACCGCGCCGGGCGATGGATTCTCGAGGACCTACAGGCAGAAGGCATTGACGTGAGCGGCGTCGCGACGCCCAGCGAGGCCGCGACGCCGGTGGCAGGCGTCGTCGTCGATCGCTCGGGCGAACCGGCCTACCTGGGCTATCCGGGCGCGCTGCGTTTAGGCGCACTGCCGAAGTTGTGGGCCGCGCGCATCGCGAAGGCCGAGGCGCTATTTGCGGATGGCTGGGCGGATCACGCCGGCGTGCCGAATCTCATCCTTGGCGGGCTGCGCGCAGCGCGCGCGGCGGGCGTCCCCTCGTTCTTTGACCCCGGGCCGGGCAACCCGGCGATGGACAATGCCTGGCATGGCAAAGCTTGTCGCCTGGCAACCGTGATACTGGCCACCGAAGAGGAAGCGCGGCGCATCAGCGGCAAATCCGATCCGCTCGATTCGGCGCGCGCGCTGCTTGCGCTTGGGCCGAAGCTGATCGTGATCAAACGCGGCGTGGCGGGGTGCTTCCTCGTGCGCAAGGGCGAGGTGCATCTTGCCTCAGGCTATCCGGTCGAAGCGCGCGATGCGACCGGCGCGGGCGACAGCCTGGATGCGGCGGTGATCTTCGCCTGGTTGCGCAAGCTGCCGCTCGCGGCGATGGGCACGCTGGCGAATGCCGTTGGCGCGGCGAAGGTGCAGAAGCTCGGCACCGGTCGCAACGTCCCGACGCGCGACGAAGTGCGGGCGATCCTGCGCCGGTTTGGGGTGCCCGAGGCGGGCGTGCTGGAGGGGTGACGCGCCGCCGCTAAAGACAAGGGGCTTAAGCCCCTTGACCCTTTGTTGGACTGCGATCCACCCCTCTCCCGCCGGGAGAGGGAACAAGCTCCCTCGCGCGGCAAGGATGGTCATTTCATCGACAGGTGGAAGCGAGGGAAGAGCTCATGGCTGATCCAACACTCATCATTCTTGGCGGCTATGGCAACACCGGCCGGGCCCTGGCGCGGTTGATGCTCGAACACAGCCAGGTCCGTCTGGTTCTGGCCGGCCGCAACGAGGCGCGCGCCCTGGCCGAGGCGGCCGCCCTCAACGAGCGCTTCGCGGGCCATCGGGCGCGCGGCATCGCGGCCGATGCCGGCGACCGCAAGAGTCTGCTGCGCGCGTTCGAGGGAGCTAGCTTGGTGGTGGCCGCCTCGAGCACATCGCCCGTCGTGACTACCGTGGCCGAGGCCGCGCTCGAGGCCGGTATCGATTACCTCGACCCGCAGTTCTCGCGCGCCAAGGTGGCTGCGCTGCAAAAGATGGCGCCGCGCATCCAAGCCGCCGGGCGCTGCTTCATCACCGATGCCGGTTTCCATCCTGGCTTGCCCGCCGCGCTGGTGCGCTACGCCGCCGCGCACTTCGACCGTTTGCAGATCGCCAACGTCGGCAGTGTCATCCAGATCGATTGGAGAACGCTCGATGTCTCGCCCGCGACAATCGATGAACTGGTGGCCGAGTTCCGCGACTACCAATCCTTGCACTACAAGGATGGGCGCTGGCGCCCGATGGGATGGGTCGAATCCTTCCGGCCGGTGTGGATGACCTTTGGCCAGGGCTTCGGCCGGCGCTATACGATGCCGATGTTCCTCGAGGAACTGCGCCCGCTGCCCAAGCTCATCCCCGGCCTGGAGGAGACCGGCTTTTTTGTTGGGGGGTTCAACGGGTTCGTCGATTGGGTGCTCATGCCCCTTGGCATGGCTTGGATGGCCGTCTCGCCCAAGGCTGGAGCACGCGCCTTCGGGCGACTGTTGCTGTGGGGCTTGCGCA
>JAPLGX010000056.1 GCA_026389925.1 Chloroflexota bacterium | reverse complement strand
CCGCTCCTTGCAGATGGCCAATGCAAGCCCCACGATGGCTGACTGCATTGAGAGCGATTCCGGCGGAGCATGGTCTCTCGGGGCTCCCACTTTCGCTGGAATGACAGACAGGACCTCGCCGGCTTACGCCCTCAATCGAGGTTCAAGACAACCCCGTATCCAAACAACTCTCACCACGTCTCAATAAGCAGACATCGATGTCCGGCTCTGAGGCCCACATTCTGGCACGCTGAAGCGCATCTGATCTGGACGCCCTGAGCGAGGTGTACGACCGCTTCAGCCCGGCGCTCTACCGTTACGCCTGGCGTCTGACCGGCAATGACGAGCTGGCAGAGGAATGTGTAGCGGAAACCTTCGGCCGATACCTGGCGCCATTGCACGCTGGAGCCGGGCCCACCCAGAACGTGTGGGCCTATCTCTACCGGGTGGGCTCACAACTGGATCGGCGATCAATGGCGCAGGACAAGGGATGTTGCCACGCACGAGGAGCTTGAGCGAACAGCCGGCCCGACAAACACGAGCCAAGCTGCAGAGAAGTCGATCGAACAGAACAGGGTGCGCCGAGCGCTGCGCAACCTCACACCCGACCAACGCCAGGTGATCGTGCCCAAGTTCTACGAAGGCCTCGACAATCGTGAGGTCGCCCAGGCCATCGGGAAACCCGTGGGCTCGGTGAAGTCCCTGCAACACCGCGCGTTCCAATCGCTTGCCCGAGCCCTGGGCCGAGATGAGGAATGAAGCAATGCAAAAGCATGAGCCGCTGACGCCGGCCGAGCTTGATCGCGCGCTGCACGGGCTCGACAAGGTGCCGTCCCGCTCGCCCGATCGTGCGCAGCGCGCCCGCGCCGATTTCCTCGACCGGGCTCAACTGCTCGCGACCGCACTCGGCGACATCCGGGCGCCGGCGCCCTCCAGCGGCTCATCGGGACAACGAAAGGGGACACGTCCAATGATGCCTGCCATCGCCAGCCTGTTGCTCGCCCTGGGGCTCGTCTTGGGCGGAGGCGGCGCAGCCTATGCTGCTCAAGACGCACTTCCTAACGAGCCGCTCTATCCGGTCAAATTGCTCGCCGAGGACGCACAGGTCAATGTGACGGCCGATGCCGATGCCCGAGCCGCGCTGCTGCTAGGGTATGCGGACCGCCGCCTGGCGGAACTGGGGCTGCTCGGCCCAGCCGCGCCCGACGTGGTCGAGCCTGTTGTGGCCCGTTTCCAGGAGCAGTTGGATGCCGCGCTGCGCCTGGCCGCGGAGGCCTCCGATTCCGAACTCGCGTTGAGAATCCTCGCCCGCATCCAGGCCCAGCTCGAAGTCCAATCCCGCATCGTTGCCGGGCTCGAACTTGCGGCGGGAGATCCTCTGCGCATCCGCGAACAGCTGCAGACTGCGGTTCAGCAGCGGCTCGAATTGTGCCACCTTGGCACGGAGAACCCAGGCTCCCTGCGCGAGCAGATTCGCGCGCGCGATCAGGCGCAGGACCAGCTGCGCCAGCGCGACCGCACCCAGATGCCTACCGATGCCGGGCCACAGCCTGGCGCCACACCCAGACCCAATGCGACGTCCGGCTCGTCTAACAGGCCTGGCGCCGACAGCCAGGGCGGCACGGGCCCGGGCGGCGGCGGTGGAAGCGGATCATCTTCCGCGTGGGACCCCGGCGGGCCAGGCTATGGTGCCGGACCACGTACGCCGACGCCCAGTGCAACCCACATCAAGAAACGCCTCGGCAACTGATCCGCGCCGGTTCACGACCGCGCTGCACAAAAGGAAGGGGCTGCTCCGCGCGGGGCAGCCTCTTCTCATGGTGAACCACGCATCTCCGCCAGCCGTTCGCCGACACTCATCCTTCACGTATGGGGGACGCGCCGGGGAGGGATTCCAGCATCACTCTCGGCACGCTGCGGTCGATAGCACTCGCGCATGCACGGCATCCGTGCGCCTACCGCCCGCGAGCGGGCAATCGTAACGCGTGCTGTGCCCTCTTGCGGATCGGCTCGCGCGCTCTTGAGCCCAGTGCGAGGCAACCTACTCCCCCTCGCCTCCCGGCTTCTCGTACGATCCCAGGATGTTGTAGCCTGCGTCGACAAACACCACCTCGCCGGTGACGCCCGAGGCCAGATCCGAACATAGAAAGACTGCCGCCCGCCCGACATCGTCGATATCGATGTTGCGCCGCAACGGCGCGATCTCGCGAAAGCGGCCGTGCGCTGTCTTAAACCCCGAAACGCCTGCTGCCGCCAGCGTCCGCACCGGCCCGGCGCTAATGGCGTTGACCCGAATCCCCTTGGGCCCCAAATCGTTGGCCAGGTAGCGCACCGAAGCCTCCAGCGCCGCCTTGGCCAAACCCATCACGTTGTAGTTGACCATCACCTTGTCGGACCCGTAGTAAGTGAGGGTCAGCACCGCTCCGCCCGGGTTGAGGCTAGGCAGCGCGCCGCGCACCAGCGCGGTGAGCGAGTACACGCTGATGTCCATGGCCGTGTGGAAACCGGTGCGCGTGGTGTTGTAGTACGGACCGATGAGTTCCTCGCGCAGTGCGTAGCCGATCGAGTGGACCAAGATGTCAATACCCCCCAACTCGGCTTTAGCCTTGGCCATCACGGCTGCGATGTCCTCATCCTTGCCCACGTCGCACGGCTCAACGAACTTCGAGCCGACCGATTCCGCCAGCGGCCGCACTCGCCGCTCGAGCGCCTCGCCCGCGTAGCTGAACGCCATGCGCGCGCCCTCCGCGTGCAGCGCGCGGGCAATGCCCCAGGCGATTGAGTGATCGTTCGCCACACCAAAGATGAGCGCGGTCTTCCCCTCCACCAGCCCCATGGTCTCTCCTCCCCGTCCTGCCTAGTGGTGCCCCTCATCCAACCGCTCGCGAAGTACCTCCGGTAACACGCGGAATCGCCAGGGGATGCTCTTCCACGGTTCGGGCACGGAGGTCAACCCCACCCGCGGCCCGCGCACGATGTCGGCCTCGGCGAAGGCCACCCCCTTCTCGCACAACAAGCGCGCCCCCGACCGGCACAGGTCGTGCCCGTTCAAGCGCCCATCGACAGCCAGCGCCTGGCACAGCTTGCCCGGGCCGTCGGCGAGCGGCTGCCGGCCCCGCCGTCGCTGCATGGTCGCCACACCCTCCACGGGCCAGATCGCGCGCAGCAGCACCGCCGCCGGGCGGCCTTCGGCCTCGGTGACCACATTGAGCATCCAGTGCATGCCATAGGTGAAGTAGACGTAGGCGTGCCCCGGGGCGCCGAACATCACCGCATTGCGCGGCGTGCGTCCATGGCGCGCATGGCATCCCAGATCCTCTTCACCGATGTAGGCTTCCGCTTCGACGATGATCCCCGAGAGCCGCCGACCGCGATCGATACGCACCAGCCGCGCGCCGAGAAGCGAGCGCGCCACCTGGCGCGTTTCACGGGCGAAGAACGCGCGCGGCAATGCGGGCGAGTGAGGTGTGGGCGGGGTCATGGCACGCCCGGTAATTGTAATGGGTCAGCGCGGCGTACCGCACACCCAGCCCCGGGCATGGGGTGGCGAACCACAGCGACTTCGGCCGATCCCTCGGCGCGAGGCGCGCGCCAAGCGCTGGCCGGCTCCGGCTCTCGGCGATCGTCCCATTCTCATGAGGGGATCAGCTGGTCAGGCGCGAACGAGCGCCGGCTGGAAGCGGGGGTCGTGCTCGACGCATAGGCGCAGCCCCTCGGCCAGGGAGTAGCGCGGGCGGAAATTGAGCTTCGCGCGGGCGACCGTGAGGTCGGCGCACATGCGCGAGACGCCAGCCTTCTCGCGGCCGTTGTGCAGTATTTCACCTTGCGGCAGGAGCTGCAGAATGTGCTCGGCCAGTTCGCGCACCGAGGTCTCCACCCCGCAGCCCACGTTGATCACCGTGCGGTCGAGCCCGGGCAGCGTGCCGGCGGCGACCATCGCCTCCAGCACGTCGTCCACAAAGACGTAGTCGCGCGTCTGGCCTCCGTCGCCATGAATCACCAGCGACCCGCCGCCGGCCGCCTGACGCAGGAAGCGCGCGATCACCGGTGCGTGCGCCGCGGGCAGCGGCTGCCCCGGCCCGTACGCGTTGAACACGCGCAGGATGGTCGTTTCGATGCCCCACAACGCGCCGATTGTCTGCACGTAGAACTCGGCCGCCAGTTTTGAGACGGCATAGGGCGAGGTGGGCCGGGGGGTAGCCTGCTCGTTCACCGGCTGGCTGGCTTGCTCGCCGTAGACCGCGCCCGATGAGATGAACACCACGCGCCGCACGCCCACGTCGCGCATGGCCTCCATTAGGCTCACCGTGCCGCCCACGTTCACCGTGTTGTATTCGCGCGGGTACAGCACCGACTCCGGCACCGACACGCGCGCCGCCAAATGGTAGACGCACTCCACGTCTTGCAGCAGCGTCCACAGCTTGGGCCGGTCGCCCACGTCGCCGCGAGTGAAGAGCACCGCCGGATTGAGACGCGCCGGGTCACCCGTGGATAGGTCGTCCAACCCGCGCACCTGATGCCCCGCGCGCGCGAGATGATTTGACAGCGCCCCGCCCAGGAAGCCGGCGGCCCCGGTGACAAGAAAATTCACGTTATATCCTCTGCTTTGGCCGGGCGGGAGGTTTCCTGCCTAGAGGCCACAAGAACCCGCTCTCGCTGAGAAACGGGTCCGGGTGAGATTATATCACCCCATCCTGGGCCGCGCCTGACGCGAAGCTTACGATTGCCGGCCGGACAAAAAGGGCCTAATTCGCTCAGGATTCGAACAGGTGCGGCATTCCCTTGGGAGAAACGAGCTACGTTCGGCCGCGGCGCTCGACTTGACAACGAGGCGTCCCGAGTCCTGGGCGCCAGAACAGGTATGCCTCACGCGAGCCGGGTTGGCCCGGCGGAGCGGCCATCCGCCTAGTAGATGGGGACGGTGGGATCGACCTCGCGCGACCAAGCGTTGATGCCGCCCTTGAGGTTGCGAATCTTGCGGAAGCCCGCCCGCCGCAGCAGGTCGAGCGCGCGCGCCGAGCGTGAGCCGCTCTTGCAGAAGAGCACCATCTCCTCGGCGCTGTCGAACTCGTTGAAGTGCTCGGGCAACGAGCCAAGCGGGAACAGCTCGGCACCTGGCAGGTGAGCGATCTCCCACTCGTGCGGTTCGCGCACGTCGATTAGGCGCACCGGCTCGCCGCGCACCAGGCGAGCGTGCAGGTCGCCAGCGGTGATGTCCCAGGGGGCGCCGGCCGAGCCCTCGTCGCCGCGGTCGTGCCCCGGGACGCCGCAGAAGGCTTCGTAGTCGATCAGGTCGGTCACGCTCGGGTTTTCGCCGCACACCACGCAGCGCGGATTCTTCTTCAGGCGCACCTCGTCGAAGCGCATGCCCAGGGCGTCGAACAGCATCAGCCGGCCGATCAGCGGCTCGCCGATCCCCAACAGCAGCTTGAGCACCTCCGTCGCCTGCAGCGTGCCGACGGTGCCGGGCAGCACGCCGAACACGCCGCCCTCCGCGCAGGAGGGCACCATGCCGGGCGGCGGCGGTTCCGGGAACAAGCAGCGGTAGCACGGGCCGCGCCGCGCGTCGAACACGCTCACCTGGCCTTCGAAGCGGAAGATGCTGCCGTACACGTTGGGCTTGCCGGTGAAGACACACAGGTCGTTGACCAAGTAGCGGGTGGGGAAGTTGTCGGTGCCGTCGGCGATGACCTCGTATGGCTCGGCAAGCTGGCGCGCATTCTCCGAGGTGAAGGGCACGTCATAGATATCCACCTGAATCAGCGGATTGATGTCGAGCATGCGCGCCCGAGCGCTCTCGACTTTAAGGTGCCCCTGCTGCGAGGCGCCGTGGATGATCTGGCGCTGCAGGTTGGTCGGGTCCACCACGTCGTAATCGACCAGGCCGATGCGCCCTACCCCGGCCGCCGCCAGGTACATCGCCAGCGGCGAGCCGAGGCCGCCGGTGCCGATGAGCAGCACGCTGGCGGCCTTGAGGCGGCGTTGCCCCGAGAGCCCGACCTCCGGCATGAGCAGATGGCGCGAGTAACGCAGGATCTCGTCGCGCGTCAGCTCAGGCAGGACCAGCGCATCCTGACCCTTGTTTTGCGTCAGCAATGGTTTGTTCAACCTTCCCTCCCAGGTATGCCAGCCACGCACGCTTCATTCAGTATAGCTCCCGCGCGTGGGGTGTGCGGCTCAGCACCCGCCGCGTCCAACCACAGCCTCGCAGGGCGGAGCGGCCAGCCCCTCCACTGCACCCACCTGGCAGAGGGGCTGCATGAAATCTTCCACATGCGCCGGCGTGGCCGCCTCGACGATCAGGTACAGCGTGTGCTGCCCGTCTCTAACCCCATCGCCTTCGAGCGTCACCCCAAAGCGGCGCCCGTTCTCCGGCGCAAGGTGCACCAGCAGCTGCTGGCCCATCTGCGCATCGCGAGCCGGGCAGTGCGCCTCATCGTGCTGATATCGAACCACAAAGCGCTCCATCTCACACCTCTTCTTTCCGGCACTCAATCCAGCAGGGGGGCGCACACGCCCCCGGCGATCGAGGGCAGCAGCGTCAGGCGCGCGCCGCGCGCGAGCGATATCTGGGTGTGCGCCGCTCCTGCGTCATGCTCGCGCAGATGCGGCCCTCAGCCCGCCACAAACGAGATTCGAGCGCGCGCCCGCCCTGCACCGAGGTGATGATGTAGGAGAACCAGGGCAGGGCCAACGTGCGATCGGTCTCGGAAAGCTGGGCTGGAGGATCCGGATGCAAATGGAACACTCCCACCACTTGCGGGCCGCGCCCCTCGGCTTCGGCCTCGCCCGCCGCTAGGTCGCGGGCGGTGAGGTGATATCGCGTCCGCCGCGCTTCGCCCTCACGCCGGTTCTCCAGGGGCAGGAGGGCCACCCCCTCGCGCCGACGGCCGTCGTCGTTGCCCAAGAGCAGACCGGCCCCTTCGTGCGGGTAGCTGTGATCCCCGTGTTGATGTATTTGCGCTCGCAGCCTGGAGGGAATAGTCAGGTGGCTCATGCTCGCCGCCAGAATTCTTCCGAGAGGTATTTGTGGCCCAAATCCGGAAGGACCACGACGACTACGCTTTGCCTCAGGCCGCGGGCCACCTCCAGCGCGGCAACCGCCGCCGCGCCGGCCAAAACGCCGACGGACAAACCCTCGCAGCGGCTCAAGCGCAAAACGATCGCGTGGGCCGCCTCCGTCGAAACGCGCCGTGTCTCGTCATGTCCGCGCGCGTCGAAGATGCCCGGCACGATGACCGAATCCAGATGCTTGAGGCCCTCCAACCCGTGGAAGGCGTCGTCCGGCTGAACTGCCACCAGGCAAAAGGCCGGGTTGCGCTGGCGCAGGTATCATCCGGCACCCATCATCGTTCCAGATGTGCCCAGCCCGGCCACAAAGTGCGAGACCTGCTCGTCGGTGTCGTCCCACACTTCCGGCCCGGTCAATTCAAAGTGCGCTTGCCAGTTGGCGGGGTTGTTGTCCTGATCCGCGTAGAAGTAGCGGGCCGGGTCAGCGGCGTGGATCGCGCGCGCCCCGAGGATCGCGCCGTCCGATCCTTCGAGCGCTGAGGACAGCACGAGGTCCGCACCGAGCGGACGAAGAATGGCAATTCGTTCCGGGCTGGCGTTGGCTGGAATCACCAAACGCAGGGGCATGCCGAGCGCCGCAGCAAACGTCGCGTAAGCGATTCCCACGTTGCCGGAGGTCGCGTCAAGCAGAAATCGGCCCCCGTCCAGGCGCCGCTCGGTGAGAGCCGTGCGCAGGATGGACCCAGCCGGCCGGTCTTTGATGACCGAACCGCTCGGGTTGGTCCCCTCGGCTTTGGCCCACAGGCTCACGTGGGCGGGCAACTCGGGGTTCGAGCCGCTGCAATGGAAGGAGAGGGCGTGTGACCGACCGGGAAGGGAGCTGCTGATGGATTTGGATGGCATTGTGTATCCCGCGATTCATGGACAAACAAAAAGAGCCAACCGACGCGATGGGCGCGATGACCGTGCGCAGCAACCAACGGTGCTGGTGGCGCGGGGGCCGTCCGCCGTTCGTCAGTTGGCTCTCTTGGCTGAGCGACGGCGGGCTAGTGCCCCCGCTCAAGACACATGCATGTCATTTCGTCCGGTGCCTTTTTATCAATAAGTTGACCAAGATTGTAATAAATCCTCATTGCCTGTCAAGTGGCCGAATTGCCCGCGTGTCGCCCGCATGTGCCGACGCAGGCAAGTTCACAGCCTTCCTTCTCTCAAAGGGAACCAATCGGCCGAGCCAATGCGGACTTGCGCGATGGGCCGCCGCCTGCGCGCACCATCCACTGAAGGCAGGGCGCTGGTAGTTGCGGGCAGAATCTTGGAAATCTTGGATCTACGCCGCAAGACCAATCGTTCCGGATTGCGTCTCCAACATACTATGCAATAAATGATACGTGATTGACGGCTCGATTCGCCATGTGCTATAATCCAGCATATTTCCAGCCGAATCCCCACATGGAACCTGTATCGTGCCAAACATCCACCGACCGTTGCGGTTGAATGTCGGATTCATGCTCAATCAGACCGCCGGATACGTGCGGGTGATGGACTTCGCCGAGGACAAGTTCAGTATCGGCCCCGACCTCCGCGTGACCGCTTTCAGCGGCCAGATCCAGCTCGGTCGTACACCCCAGGGCGTCATCGTGCAGGGGCAATTCGCCGCCACGCTCCCGACAGAATGTGTGCGCTGCCTGAAGCCGTTTGCCCAATCGGTGCGCACCCATCTGCAGGATCTCTTCGTCTACCCGCCGCCCAATCCGATCGACCCGCTGCTGGCCATCGGCGAGGATGCGATCCTCGACCTCGAGCCGCTCTTGCGCGAGTACATGTTGCTCGACGTCCCGATGCGCCCGCTATGCACGCCCGAGTGCCGCGGCCTGTGCCCCGTCTGCGGGACGAATCTCAACCTATCGGATTGCGGGCACCGCAGCCAGGCGGCGCCGCCGAGCCCTTCGATCCGCATCACGTCCTCAGCCCAACCACCTGAGGGTTAGCCGCACAGCACGCGCGCGCCAGACGCGCCAAGCGCACCATCCCCAGGCGTGCCATTGCCTCCGCGGGCTTCCATGCAGAGGCGGCCCGCACGTACTTGGGGGCCTCGCAGAACGACAACTGACAGGCTGAGCCAGACGTCCGCGCATCCACCCGAACGCCAGTGTGGGCCAGGAGACTTTGATGATGCAGCGTCGTTGGCAAGATCGCGAGGAAGTTGTCGCCCTCTTGGAGAAGGCCGAGCTCCAAGGTTACTTGATGACCGAAGACATCATGGAAGCCTATCCCGACGCACAGTCGGGCCAGGCCGACGTTCCCCGCCTCTTGGCCTTCTTGCGCGGAGCGGGCATTGATGTTTTCGACGGACCGGAGGAAATCCCGGCCGACCTGCTGCGCCCGAGACGGGATGAGGCCTCCGGCGAGTTTGATCTGGCCAAGATATCGATCGACGACACGGTCGGGCTGTATCTGAAAGAAATGGCCCGCGTGCCGCTGCTCACCACCCAGCAGGAGGTCTCGCTGGCCAAGCGCGTGGAGCGCGGCGGTCTGGCGGCGGCGCGCCTCGACCGCATGCGCCGTGGAAGCGTGCGGCGTGGTTCGGCGCGCGGCGTCAGCCGACGGGCCGAGCTCGAAGGCTGGGTGGAGGATGGACGCCTGGCGCGCGAACACCTGATCAAGGCCAATACGCGTCTGGTGGTCAGCATTGCCAAACGCTACATCGGGCGCGGCGTGCCCTTCCTCGACCTGATCCAGGAAGGCAACCTGGGGCTGATGAAGGCGGTGGAGAAGTACGATTATCACCGCGGCTTCCGTTTCAGCACCTACGCCACCTGGTGGATCCGCCAGACCATCTCGCGCGCCATCGCCGATCAGAGCCGGACCATCCGCGTGCCGGTGCACATGACCGACCGCATCCGGCGCCTGTACCGCACCTCGCACGAACTCGAGCAGCGGCTCAGCCGCAAGCCGACCAACGAGGAACTGGCCGGAGCTCTGGGCCTGGAGCAGGCCAAGGTGGAGTGGATGCTCAAGGTCTCCTGGCGCCCGATTTCGCTCGAAAGCCCGGTGGGCGAGGACGACGACGAGGAACTGATCGCTTTCGTCGAGGACCACATTACCCCCTCCCCGACCGAGAGTGCGTATGAGCATCTCCTGAGTGAGAAGGTGGAGGAGGTGCTGAGCACGCTCAGCCCGCGCGAGGCGCGCGTGTTGCGCCTGCGCTTCGGCCTTTCCGGCGAGCGCGCCTACACCCTCGAAGAGGTGGGCGAGAAGTTCGGCCTGACGCGCGAACGCATCCGCCAAATCGAGGGCCGCGCGCTGCGCCGCATGCGCCACCCGCGCCGCGCGCGCCAGCTGCGTGATTACGCGGCCTGACCCCGCCTTGCTCACGCAATCCTCAATTCCTGCATGTTACAATCCGCGCCGAAACAGGCACGGGCGGAGGCCGCATGACCAACATCCTGGTGGCGGTGGCGTGGCCGTACGTCAACGCCGACATCCACGTGGGCAACCTGACCGGCTCCTACCTGCCGGCCGACATCTTTGCGCGCTACCATCGGCTGCGCGGTAACAACGTGCTGATGGTTTCCGGCAGCGATGCCCACGGCACGCCCGCCACCGTGCGCGCGGATGCCGAAGGCGTCACGCCGGAATCCGTCTACCAGCGCTATCACCGGCGCTTCCTCGATCTCTTCGTGGCGGTCGGCATCTCGTACGACCTGTTCACCAGCACCCACACCCAGAATCACTTTCGCGTCTCGCAAGATCTGTTCCTGGCTTTGCGCGACAACGGCTACCTGTACCGCGAAAAGCAAACCATCCTGTACTCGGAGGCGGAGAAGCGGTACCTGCCCGACCGCTACGTCGAGGGCGAGTGTTACATCTGCCACTTCCCCAACGCGCGCGGCGACCAATGCGACAACTGCGGCAACCTGCTGGAAGCGACGCTGCTGATCAACCCGCGCAGCCGCATCGACGGCTCTCGGCCGGTGCCGCGTGAGACAGAGCACTTCTTCCTCGATTTGGGAAAGCTGGCTCCCGCAATCGCGGAATTCCTCTCGCGCGAGAAAGATCACTGGCGGCCGAACGTGGCGCGCTTCGCCCGCAATATGGTCGAGCAAGGGCTGCACGGACGGCCCATATCGCGCGACCTGGATTGGGGCATCCCCCTGCCCGAACCGGGATGGCCGGGCAAGCGGTTGTACGTCTGGTTCGAAGCGGTCATCGGCTACCTGTCGGCCTCCATCGAATGGGCGGCGCTCGAAGGGCGGCCGGAGGCATGGAAGGAGTGGTGGTACGACGGGTCGGCGCGAACTTACTACTTCATTGGCAAGGACAACATCCCCTTCCACGCGGTGATTTGGCCAGCCCAGCTCATGGGCGCCTCACGCTTGTACGCGGGCGCCGGCGATCGCGCGCTGAACCTGCCCTACGACATCCCGGCCAATGAGTTCATGAACCTGGAGGGAAAGAAGATCTCCGGATCGCGCCATTGGGCGGTCTGGGCGCCGGAGGCGGCCGCCACCTACGGTGCCGACCCGCTGCGCTATTACCTGACTGTGAACATGCCCGAGGCGCACGATAGCGACTGGGACTGGGACGACTTTGTGCGCCGCAACAATGATGAATTAGTGGCAACGTGGGGCAACCTGGTCAACCGCGTGCTCACCTTCGCCTACCGCCACTGGGATGGGCGCATTCCCGAACCGGGGGATCTGACATCGGTCGACCGCGAGCTTCTGACCCGGGTTGAGGGCGGGCTGGAAAGCGTGGGGGCGCATTACGAGGCGGTGCAATTGCGCGCCGCGCTTGGCGAGGCCATGGCCCTGGCCACCGAGGTCAACCGCTACCTCGACCAGCAGGGGCCGTGGTTCCAGATCAAGGCGCTCCAC
>JAPLGX010000149.1 GCA_026389925.1 Chloroflexota bacterium | reverse complement strand
AGGTCCTGTACGTCGGGACCGACGTTCGTGACGCCCCA
The DNA here is from genome assembly GCA_026389925.1 of Chloroflexota bacterium. GTDB lineage: Bacteria > Chloroflexota > Anaerolineae > Anaerolineales > RBG-16-64-43 > RBG-16-64-43. The sequence goes on along the minus strand of JAPLGX010000149.1, from coordinate 3,712 downwards.
GGCGATGTCTTGGTTGTGGCCGACGATCACGCCAGGCAGACCGGCGAAGGAGTAGCCCACGACCTCGAGCGGGCAGGCCGGGCCCACCGGCTCGCAGTGCAACCCGTTCTCGTACCAGATGGAAGGGATGCGCAGGCCGAGGTGCATGTCGTTGGCCAGGAGGGGCGCACCGGTCGTGGTGCGGCTGCCCGACACGACCCAGTTGTTCGAGCCGATGCCCTCCAGGCCGCCATCCAGAAGAGCGTTGAGTGTCTCTATACGCGCGCCGGTGCGCGAGAGCGCGGGCAACGCGGCGTCGATCTCGGCCGCGAACGCAAGCTCTGCGGCGCGTGAGGCGTACGGGCCGGCGACGATGACCGGGTTCTCGGCGGGATAGGCCGGGAGGGGCCGAGTTTGCGCAGGAGCACCGCGCGCTCGAGCTCGAGATCCATGTTGCCGCCCAGGTCCCAGGCCATGGCCTTGGCCCAGGTCAGCGAATGCAGCGGGGTCCACGGCTCGGGTGTGTAGCCCGGGGTGAGCAGCCCCAGCACCGCGTATTCGAGCGACAGGCTCGGTCCGCGATGCTCCGCCAGATACGTGTTGACCCCCTCGGCGTAGGCCTCGAGTACGGCGAGGGACGAGGGGTCGAGCGCGGCCAGTTCCTCGTGGACCACGCGTGCCCAGCCCAACGTGCGCAGGAACTTGTCGGTCTCAAGCTGGCTCTCGCCAAACATCTCGGAGAGGCGCGCGCTCCCGATGTGACGCCAGAAGTCCATCTGCCAAAAGCGGTCCTGGGCATGCACATAGCCCTGGGCAAAAAACAAATCGTGCGTGTCCGTGGCGTAGATCTGCGGCACGCCCTGCGCATCGCGCAAGACCTCGACCGAGGCGTGCAGACCAGCAAGGCGGACGGTGCCGCGGGTGCGGGGGAAGGACGCGCGAACGAGGAAAAAGCCGGCCACGAGGAGGACAAGCAGGAACGCAGTGAGAGACCCGGCCACGATGAGCACGCGGCGGATGACGCGGTGTGCCATGGAGCCTCCCTCCAGGGGGTGAACGGCCTCCCGTGATGTGAGCTCACTTGTAGCACGAGAGGCAGCCAAGGTCAACACGCAGCCCATCCGGGAGAGGGCACCGCACGCCTTACCGGTCCCCACGCACGCGCGCCTTGCGCACGTGCCCCGCGCGCGGCGGACGCGGATCGCCTCCCTTGTGCGCGATGGCGGCCGTGTTGCCTTGTGCCGATCGCGCACGGGCGGGTCCGGCCGCGAGGAAGGAGTGCCCGACGGGTCAGGCCCTCCCAGAAAGCGACACTTAACCGACGCCCCGAGCAACGGGGTTTTTCGTCTCAGGGCAAGGCAAAATGGCAAAAAGGCATACGCCGCAATCGTGAAAAACAGCGTCTGTGGGATATAATCGGCCTCATGCCCGATATCAAGGACAACGGCGGCGCGATGGACATCGGCACGGTCCAGAGCGTCGACATCGACCAGCAGGTGCGCAGCGCGTACCTGGACTACGCCATGAGCGTGATCGTCGCCCGCGCCCTGCCCGACGCGCGCGACGGGCTCAAGCCGGTGCACCGGCGCATCCTGTATGCCATGCACGATATGGGCATGCGCGCCGGCAGCGGCTACAAGAAGTCGGCGCGTATCGTGGGCGAGGTGCTGGGCAAGTACCACCCTCACGGCGACATGGCGGTCTACGACGCGATGGCTCGCATGGCGCAGGATTTCTCGATGCGCTACCCGCTGGTCGACGGCCAGGGCAACTTCGGCTCGATCGACGGCGACGCGCCGGCGGCCATGCGCTATACCGAAGCCCGCCTGCACCGCCTGGCCGAAGAAATGCTGATCGACATCGACAAGGACACGGTCGATTTCGCCGACAACTTCGACGGCACGCTGCGCGAACCGACCGTGATGCCGGCCCGCCTGCCGAACCTGCTCCTCAACGGCTCGTCCGGCATCGCCGTCGGCATGGCCACTAACATCCCGCCCCACAACCTGGGCGAGCTGGCGGCGGCCATCAATTACCTGATCGAGCACTACGAGACGCTGGACGAGGTCACGGTCGAGGAGCTGACCGCCCACCTGCACGGCCCGGACTTCCCCACCGGCGGGACGATCATCGGGCGGGAGGGCATCCTCTCCGCCTACGCCACCGGGCGCGGGCGCATCGTGGTGCGAGGCGTGGCGCGCATTGAGGAGATGAGCGGCGGGCGCTTCCGCATCGTCATCTCCGAAATCCCCTACCAGGTCAACAAGACCGCGCTGATCGAGCGCATCGCCGAACTCGCGCGCGACGGGCGCCTCGAGTCGATCGCCGATCTGCGCGACGAATCCGACCGGCGCGGGATGAGCATCGTGATCGAGCTCAAACGTGGCGGGCCGCCGCGCCAGGTCCTCAACCAGCTCTACAAATACACCCCGCTGCAGTCCACCTTCGGCGTGCAGATGCTGGCCCTGGTGGAGGGCGAGCCGCGCCTGATCTCGGTCAAGCGCGCGCTGCAGGTGTATCTCGAGCACCGCCAGGTGGTGATCACCCGCCGCACGCAGTTTGAGCTGGAGCGGGCGCGCCAGCGGGCGCACATCCTGGAGGGGCTGCTCACGGCCCTCTCGCACCTGGACGCGGTGATCAAGACCATCCGCGAATCGAAAGACGTCGACACCGCCCGGGCGCGGCTGATGGAGGGCTTCAAGCTTTCCGAGGCCCAGGCCCAGGCCATCCTCGACCTGCAGTTGCGGCGCCTGGCGGCGCTCGAACGCCAGAAGATCGAGGACGAACACAAAGAAACGCTGGCGACGATCGCCCACCTGGAAGACTTGCTGGCCCACCCGAAGAAGATCCTCGGCCTCATTCAAACGGACCTCGCGGACCTGGTGCAGCGCTTTGGCGACGCGCGCCGCACGCGGGTGGCGCTGGATGCCACGGAAGAGCTGCGCGAAGAGGACCTGGTGCGCGACGAAGGCGTGCTGATCTCGATCACGCAGCGCGGCTACATCAAGCGTGTGCCGGCGCGCCTGTACCGCACCCAGGGCCGCGGCGGCAAGGGCGTCACCGGGTACGAGCTGCGCGAAGAGGATGAGGTGGCCCATCTCTTGCCGGCCCGCTCGCTGGATACGATTCTGTTTTTCTCCGATCGCGGCAAGGTGTACTCCGAGAAGGCCCACCGCATTCCGGAATCGGACCGGGCTGACCGCGGCACGACGATTGCTAATCTGCTCTCGGTGGCGCAAGGCGAGACGATCACCGCGGCGGTGGCCGTGGGCACCTTCGAGAGCGGCGAGTACTGCACGATGGCCACCCGCAACGGCAAGATCAAGCGGGTAGCGCTCTCGGAATTCGAGGCGGTGCGGCCCTCCGGGCTGGTGGCGATTACGCTGGAGGAGGGCGACGTGCTGGGCTGGGTGCGCGTGACGACCGGCTCACGGGAGATCATCCTCGTGACCGAGAAGGGCCAGGCGTTGCGCTACTCTGAGAAGCTGGTGCGCCCGATGGGCCGCCAGGCGGCCGGGGTGAACGCCATCCGCCGCGCCAAAGACGACTTCGTCACATCGATGGAAGTGGTGGATGAGGAGGGCGACCTCCTGGTGGCGACCTTCAAGGGCTACGGCAAGCGCACGCCGATCCGCGAGTATGCGCCCAAGGGGCGCGCCACCGGCGGGGTGGCCACCATTGCCCAGAAGACGCTGGACGTGACCGGGCGCATTGCCGCGGCGCGCATGGTGCG
>JAPLGX010000383.1 GCA_026389925.1 Chloroflexota bacterium | reverse complement strand
GCTGGCCGCGGGCATGGACGGGGTGGACCGCAAGCTCAAGCCCCCGGCGCACGTCAACAACGTGGATGTGTATCACCTCAAGCCGGAGGAGGTGGCGGCGCGCGGCATCCCCGTCCTGCCGGGTTCGCTGCTGGAGGCACTGGACGCCTTGGCCCAAGACGAGGTGCTCAAGAACGCGCTCGGCGCTTCACTGTATGCCGCCTTCGACCGCGCCAAGCGCGAGGAATGGGACGAGTACCGCATTCACGTGACCGATTGGGAGATCGCCCGGTATCTCGAGAACGCCTAGGCGCTCCCGCTACACAAGAAGACCAACGGCCCCCGCAATTCTGCGGGGGCCGTCGTCGTTGGACATCCAGGGAGGCCGTCGTTTCGGGCGAGGTTCGGACAGATCGCGCTCGCGGTGGGATGGTCGTCAGGAGTCTCTACGCCAGCGCGGGAGGATGTGCAAGAAGCCGTGAGACAACCATCCTCCAGGACTCGGCCCGCAAGCTGCGGCCTGTCGCATCAAGAGTGATGCTGGACCTCGACATTCTGGGGAGCCTCCAGATACGGCGCCAGGATTGAGGGTGCATCCGGATGATCGACGTGCAACGCATGGTCGTAATCGCCAGCTTCAATCGGCTTCTCATAGCGGACCGGGCGCCGGATTCCGAATATCTCCCAGAAGCGGGCGGCCTGCACAAGAAGCCAGTAGCGGTATTCCTGCATCTTCAGCGACTGCCACTCGACGATCGAGGCCATTGCCCCTTGGACGCGCGCCTTGTCGCGAACGATGCGGTAGATCTGCCCCGTGCTACGGTAGCCCAGCGGCGAGAGCAGAATGAGATGCGCCGAAACAAACAGGGTGGAGAATGTGATCAGGCGGATCCAGCCGCCTTCCTCCCACTTGCCGGTCAGCTGGCCGATGAAGATCACCCCCGAGAGGGTCGCGCAGGCCGAGGCGAGAAGCGAGCCCCACCGCCGTACCCGGCCAGTGCTGTGCTGCAGAATGTGGCCCCGAATGGCCAGACCCATGATGCTGATCGGCAGGAAGACCCCCACGCCGTAGAACGGCGCGGCCACACTGGTGCGGCCTTTGACCAACAACATGACCCCAACCGCCACGATGAATGTGATCGTCGTGGAACGCGTGAATGTGCCGTTCGGGTGGCGGTAGACGACGAACTCCGGTATCTCGCCGATGGCTACGTCGCGCCATTCGGTGGCCTGGGCATCCTGCAGGGCCGTCATCGAGGCCGCAGCCAGCAGCATCACCCCCAGGATCTGATATGCCCAGAACAGCACCGAACCTCCGGGAATCTCGGAGAACCCAATATGCGCCAGATTTCCCACCAGGGTTCGCCCCAGCGTTCCATCATAGACGTCGAGGCGGATGGCGAAAATCGTCAGGAACAGCGTCGTCAACCCGCCATAGAACAGGAAGGAGGTCTGCACGAAGCGTCCCACGCCCGCCTTGCCGCTGTAGAAGGTCCACAGTCGGTTCAGGCGCGGCAGCCGCTGCTTGCCCCACTTGACCAGGCTGACATCCTCATTGATGACGAACTGGATGCCGTTGGACATTGCCTCCAGGCCGGTGAGAGCAACCATGCCCTTCATCGATGCCGTGAGAAGATGAAGCAGTGCCCGGCCGAAAGAGGCCGGCAGCGGCGCCTCGCTCGGCGGCACAGGCGGCACACCCCGCGCGTGCGCCACCAGCAGCCCGACGGCCATGGTGATCGTGAGCAAGATGAAGGCTGCCAACAGTGAGGCCACCACCTTGGCCGAGTCGCCGCGGCCGCGAATGGTGAGATACCAGGTCACAGCCGCCAGTGCGGCGCCGATCAGAAAATGCCAGATCCAGCTCTCCCCGTAGGCGCCGATGATGGACAGCAGCTGGTCGCCACCCGAGAGGGCCGAAACCACGATCGTGAAGACGTAATCCTCGATCAGCGTGACGGCAACGATCAGGCTCAGCGTCGGGGCCAGGTAGCGCATCGAAGCGGTGTAGGAGCCGCCGCCTTCATTAAAGATGCCAAGCGAATACATGTACAGCACGCCGAAGGCGAAGTTGGCCAGCGCGATGACCACGACCGCGATGTAGCCGTACCGCTCGAGACCGTAGGGGTGGAGCGCGGTCATCATCTCCCCCGTGGCATAGAAGTACGAGGTGAAGTAGTCCACCCCGAACAGCGCCAGCGCGGCCACCATGCCGACCTGGCCCGCGCCGTGCACGTGGGCATGCTCCTTGTTTTCGCGAGGGGCAATCTTGTACGATACCGCCAGAATGATGATCAAGAGCACTATCGACAGCATGTCTGGTTCATTCCTTCTTGCAGCCCGACCCGCCTAGCTCGTGCGCACCGCCCCCAAAGGCCAGATCGAGTCTGCGCAGCTGGCCCAGCAGGTGCTCGCGGGTCGTGGCGGTCAGTCCATTTTCCCGGCTTGCCTTTTCGCTTTCGAGGCGAGCCGCAATGACAACGAAGGCTGGCAGGAAAGGCACCCGGCCGCGAGGGATGACCTCCAATTCGCGCCAGCGGATCTCCAT
>JAPLGX010000020.1 GCA_026389925.1 Chloroflexota bacterium | reverse complement strand
ACAAGGACTTTGGCGAGCTGGCATTTCGCTCCCACCTTCGGCCTGCAAGCGGGGTTGTACACTTGCGCATATCCGCTCCCTCACCCGCGGCCGTGGCCCGGGTGATCGTGCGGGTCCTTTGCGGACGCTCTGACTGGGCCGGTCACTTCTCCGTCATCGAGGACGACCGCATTCGTACGACAATGTCTTCGAGCCGGATCAGGCCTGGCGGCATGTGGCCGCGACCGACCAGCGCACCAAGCTCGATTTTGCCCACCAGATGAAATGGTTGGTGGACGAGCGTTACCCGGACGCCGAGGTCGTGCGGGTCATCCTGGATAATCTCAATACCCATCGGCTGGCGGCCTTGTACGAAGCCTTTGAACCTGCGCAAGCCCGGCGGATTGCCCGGCGGCTGGAGTTGCACTACACGCCCAAGCATGGCAGTTGGCTCAACATGGCAGAACTCGAACTGAGTGTCTTTGACCGACAATGCTGGGATCGGCGGATCGGCGACCGCGACACCCTCGCCCGCCAAACCCAGGCGCTCGAACAGCAACGCAATGCGGCTAAAGCCACCGTGCGCTGGCAGTTCACGACCCAAGACGCCCGCACTCGGCTTCATCGGCTCTATCCATCAATTTCAGCTTGACGGTCTACTAGGACCGAAGAGGCCGAGGGCAATTGGGCATCATGGGCACAGCAAGACCACACCGGCGCGAGAAAAGATGCGCTGCGCTGGCTGCGCGGGAGAACAACAGAAAAGCTCCCCACACGGTGGGGAGCTTTTCGGGATCCGTTCCGTCGGTGAGGATCTACTAGAGGCCCTTGACGATCAGGCCCAGGACGAGGAGCACGAACCCGACAAACAGGAACCAGAAGCTGTTGGCAGACACCAGGGGGATGGTCATGAAATTGCCGAGGAACCCCAGAAATCCCAGAACGACCGCGATCCAGAAGGTAATGACTTTTGGCGGCGTAAGTTTCATTCTCTCTCTCCTTAATGTGCTAGAATGAACCAATCCGACGGAAGCGGAGGGTGCCTCACCACAATACAGCACCCGAGGGCCGAGCAGCAAATTGTGGAACACCTCTTGCAGGCTGAGATCGTCTCAGGCATGGTCAGCCATCTCTGACGCCAGCAGCCTCAAAATGACTAACCCCCTGAGGGGAGGCGGTTGCGCGGGCCGTGGCAGGTCCCGTCCTCCAAAAGGCGAGAAGCGTAGATCCGCGCCTAGGCTAAGGCGCGTTGTGCAGCACGAGCGGCAGAAACACTTGGAAGTGCGGCGCGCTGTCGCGCGGGCTCATCTCGCTCGTGTTGCCGGGCGAGGGCGATTCGCTCGCCATGAGGGTATCGTCGCAAGTGCACGCTCCTGCCACGGTCGGCTTGGACTGGGAACGCACGACATCCCCCGCGCCCGGAGCGAACCGGACCTTCGTGACTATGGCGCGAGATATAATGCCTGACACGCGACCACGCGTGGCCCCGCAGACGGCGGGGGCCATTCTCTCTCAGGACACCTAAGATTGATGTTGGACAAGCTCACCGGCCTCGCCGCCCGCTACGACGAACTCAACCGCCAGATGGCCGAAAGCGCCACGGACTACGCGCGCGTCGCGGACCTGGCCCGCGAACGCTCGGAGATCGAGCCCTTGGTCGCCACCTACCGCGAGTTCCAGCACGTGACCCGCGCCCTCGAACAGGCCCAGGCCATGCGCGGCGAGGCCGACCACGACCTGCGCGCCCTGGCCGAGGCGGAGGCCGTCGAGCTTGAGCCGAAGCGGGCGGCGCTGGAGAAGGAACTGCGGGCCATGCTCCTGCCGCGCGACCCACGCGACGAAAAGGACGTCTTCGTTGAGATCCGCGCCGGGACCGGCGGCGAGGAGGCGGCCCTCTTTGCGGCGGATCTCTTCCGCCTGTACACGCGCTATGCCGAGAAGCGCGGCTGGAAGACTGAAGTCCTTTCGCAGAACGAGACCGGCATCGGCGGGTACAAGGAAATCATTTTCCAGGTGAAGGGCAAAGGCGCCTACTCGCGCCTCAAGTACGAATCGGGCGTGCATCGTGTCCAGCGCATCCCGGTCACCGAATCGCAGGGGCGCATCCACACCTCCACCGCCACCGTGGCTGTGCTGGCCGAGGTGGACGAGGTGGCGATCGACATCCCCGACCGCGACATCAAGATGGAGGTCTACCGCTCCTCTGGTGCCGGCGGGCAGAACGTGCAGAAGAACTCGACCGCGGTGCGCCTCACCCACCTGCCGACCGGCATGGTGGTGCAATGCCAGGACGAGCGCTCGCAATTGCAGAATCGTCTGCGGGCCATGGCCATCTTGCGCGCACGCCTGTTTGAGATCGAGGAGAAAAAGCGCCGCACGGAGATCGAGGCCTCGCGCCGGGCGCAGGTGGGGAGCGGCGAACGCTCCGAGAAGATCCGCACCTTCAATTTCCCGCAGTCGCGCGTGACCGACCACCGTCTCGGCAAGTCGCTCTTCAACATGGAGGCGGTGCTGCAGGGCGAGATCGACGACTTCATTGACGAGCTGGTGCTGCAGGAGGAGGCCGAGCACCTGCAGGCGTCCGGCCTGGCCGCCGGCGCTGCCTGATCCTCTCACCCGCCATGCCTGATCTCAAGACCATCGGCGCGGCGCTCGCCTGGGGGCGCGCGGCGACTCTCGATAGCGAGTCGAGCTCGCTCGCGGCGCAAGTCCTGCTCGCGCGCCTGTTGGGTGTTGCGCGCGCGTGGCTCCTGGCCCATCCCGAGACAGCCCTCGCGGCCGAGGCCGCGAGGGCTTACGCCGAGCAAGTCGCGCGCCTCGCGGCGGGCGAGCCGCTGGCTTACCTCACGGGCGAGCAGGAGTTCTACGGCCTGGCCTTCGCCGTCTCCCCGCAGGTGCTTGTTCCTCGCCCCGAAACCGAACTGCTGGTCGATGAAGCGCGCGCGATCCTTGAGGTGCGCACGCCGCCCGAGCGGCTGCGCGTGGCGGAGGTGGGCACCGGCTCGGGGTGCGTCGCCGTCGCACTGGCGGTGATGGTCCCGCGCCTGTCACTCGTTGCGACCGAGATTGCCCCGGGCGCACTCCGCCTGGCGAGGGTCAACGCGCAGCGCCACGGCGTGGCTGCGCGCATTCGGTTTGTCCGAACGGACTTGATGGCGGCTCTCGCGCGCGGTCTGGATCTGGTGTGCGCCAACCTGCCCTACATCCCGACCCGTGCCCTGGCCGGTCTGGCCGTGGCGCAGCACGAGCCGCAGCGGGCCCTCGACGGCGGACCCGACGGGCTGGACCCCACACGCCGACTACTGGCCCAGGCGCAGAATCGAATGAACCCGGGCGGCGCCCTGCTCCTCGAAATCGAGGAGACCCATGGCCAGGCGATCCTCGGCCTTGCCCAACGCGCCTTCCCCCGCGCCGAGCATTCCATTCGCCAGGATCTTGCGGGGCGCGACCGCCTGCTGCGCATTGACCTGCCCTGAGAAGCGGCCGAGTATCCTTTCAAAAACGAGCGGGGCTGCCCTTAGGGGGCAGCCCCTTTTTGTGGTATTGCTCGCCTTGAGGGCGAGCCGTCTCCAGGCACACCCCCTGACTTCCACACGAGGCACTACTTGATGAGGTAGCGGCCACAGAAGGCGTGGGATGCGCGCGGCCGGGTGCTCCATGGCGGGCTGCGTTGTCCGTGCGCGTGCGCCTGCCGGGCGCAAGCACGCGAGCGCAAGGCGTGCTATGCCCTCTTCCTGTTGGGTTGTGAGCAAGGCAGCCGGGATCGATTTAGGGATGGCGCATCGCGATCAGGGTGATATTGTCGTGCCCGCCGCGCGAGCGGGCAAGGTCGATAAGCCCGGTGACGGCCTGCGACAGCGGGTGGGCCAGCAGCCCCTCGGCGATTTCATCGGCCTGCACCAGGTCGCTCAGCCCGTCGGTGCACAGGAGGGCAATCTCGCCAGCGGCCAAGGGCAGGCCCTGGTGGGCGATGGAGACGGCGTCGTCCTCGTATGCCGAGAGGCGGATGCGCAGGTCGGGCAACGGGTCTCGCTCGCCGCCCAGGTGGCGCCGCAAGACGTGGGCATAGGGATGGGTGCGGGCCTCCTGGGGCGTAAGGGTGCCGCGCTCCACCGCTTCCTGAACATAGGTGTGGTCGACGCTGATCTGGCGCATGCCGTCCGCGCGCAAAAGGTAGATGCGGCTGTCGCCGACGGTGGCCGTATACAGGCGGTGGCCAATGACCCAGGCCGTGGCAGCCGTGGCGCCCATGCCGTACAGCGCCGCGTCGCTGCGGGCACGCGCGTACACCGCCCGCCCAGCGCACACCAGGGCGGAACTTACCTCGAGGGTCGGATCGCGGCCGGTGAAAGCGGTGGCCTGCTGAATGAACTGGTCGACGATGATCTGAGCGGCCACCTCGCCCGCCGCGTGACCGCCGATGCCGTCGCACAAGATGGCCAGCGTGCACAGCGTGTGGTCCGCCGCGCTCAACTGATAAGTGCCGACAGCAAAGCGGTCCTCATTCGTGGCCCGCACTTGGCCGGGATGGGTGGCGGCCACAACCTCCAAGTGCGCGCGATCGACGGGAATCATACGAGTGTGACCTGGAGGCCTCGGCCGGCGGCCGGGCACGGGAGCAGGCAGGCCAAGAGGTGGGTGGGAGGCAGGCTGAGCATGAAACGGGCGGGCAGGCGATCGTGTGTCAAGGCGGCGCGTGCAGAGGGTCTGCGGCCGCCGGGCCGAGGGATGGATGAAGGAACCCCGATCGGCCCCCTCTGGCCATGCCCTCGACGCACGTGGTGGTGGACCACGGCGCGGATTGTAGCACAGCTGAGGTGCGCCGGTCCTAAAGGAGCGGGCCGTCGGGCGGGTGGATCATCACCTCCAGCGGGACATCGTTGCGCGGCAGGCGATGGGCGCCGGGGCGCAGGATGAACACCATGAGGATGCCCGCCAGGAACCCGCCGATGTGCGCCCACCAGGCCACGTCGCTCAACATTCCGCCGCCCCCCAGGGAGGCCAGCCCGTTGAAGAACTGCGAGACGAACCAGAAGCCCAGGTAGATGACCGAGGGGATCTCGATCAGCCAGGGCAGCAGGAAGATCGGCACCAGGGTCAGGACTCTGCCCTGCGGGTAGAGCACGAAGTACGCGCCCAGCACCCCGGCAATGGCACCGCTCGCGCCGACCATCGGCACCGCGGACGTCGGCGTGAGCCAGACGCTGAGGAGGCCCGCCACCAGCCCGGCCAAGAGGTAGAAGGCCAGGTAGCGTAACGGGCCCAAACGGTCCTCGACGTTGTCGCCGAAGATGAGGAGAGCCCACATGTTGCTGAGGATATGCAGCCATCCGCCGTGGACGAACATCGAGGTCAGGAGCGGAGCCCAGGTGCCTGCCTCGCGCAAGTTGACCCTGGCCGGGACGAGCCCGTAGTCCAGGAAGAGTCGGGAAAGCCCGCGCTGGGTCAGCCCCAGTTCCACCACGAACACCGCGGCGTTCGAGAGAATAATGAGCCAGGTCATCCATGGGAAGGAACGCGGGCGGACGTTGTCGCGCAGAGGGATCACTCAGCCTCCAGGGGCGGCGGGCACCGGCAACACGACGCACGGGCCGGCGTATGCGGCCGGCCCGTGAGATGCAGGAGGGGGGTGGCTTCCCCGCAACGGGTGACGCTTACGGACCCGTGACGGGGATGACCTTGCGCCGTGCCGTCGCGGCCTTGGGCACACGCAGCGTGAGCACGCCGGCCTGCAGCGAGGCCTGACTGTGTTCCGAGTCGAGTGCCACGGGCATGGTCAGCGTGCGGCCGACCTTGCCGACGAAGCGCTCGCGCAACAGGACCTCGGCCTCGGCCGGGTCGGCTTTGATCTCGCCGCGCAGGGAGATTGTATCACCCTCGATTTCGATCTTGAGATCGTCGGCCGCAACACCGGGCAGGAGAGCCGAGATGACGAAGGCCTGGCCGTCGTCGTGAACATCCACCGACACCGGCTGATAGGACACATCGCCGGGTTCCGTCCAGCGCCAGTTCCAGCGGCGCAGGCCGGTGGTCGGAGCGCACTGCAGTGCGTAAACGGTATTCATGGGTCTACCTCCAGGGTATCCTCTTCATCCGTTGACGATAAGTGTCTGGCAGGATACGCCGAGGCTATCGGAGCGGCATTATCGCCGCGTTAGACTTTCGTTTGCGCGGGGTGGAGGGGCGCGGGCTAGGGCTCGGGCTCTTGGCCGGGGTCTTCGGGCGGTGGCGCAAGGGGTCCCGTGCCCAGGCGGTAGCCCTCGCCGCGCACCGCCACCACCCGCCGCGGGCGGGCCGGATCCTCCTCGAGCTTGCGCCGCAGGAGCCAGATATAGCGGCGCAGGGCGGAGGCATCAACCGCCCGTTCGCGGCCCCACAACTCCTCGCGCAGTTCATCCTCGGAGACGAGCGCCCCCTGACGCTGGATGAGCGCGAGCAGCAAGCGGAATTCGGTGGGCGTGAGATCCAGGACCTGCCCGGCGCGCCGCACCTGGCGCCGGTCGACGTCCACCACCAAATCCTGCCAGGCCCAGGTCGTGCGCGGCTCGCGGCGCGTGCGTTCGGTGCGCGTCAGCACGGCCTGCAGGCGGGCGGCCAGTTCCGCTAGGCTGAAGGGTTTGGAGATGTAATCATCCACGCCCAGGCGGAAGCCGCGCAGCTTGTCCGATTGCGCAGTGCGCGCGCTGAGCATGATGATCGGCACGTCGGAGAGCTCGCGCAGCCGCGCGCACACCTCCCAGCCGTCCATGCCGGGCAGCATGAGATCCAGGACGACGGCCTGGGGCCGCTCGCGGTAGAAGGTGCGCAGGGCTTCGGGCCCGGTGGCCGCCGAGCACACCGCATACCCCTCGCGTTCGAGAAACTGGGTCAGAACGGCGCGCAGCGACTCGTCATCGTCAACGATCAGCACGCGGCTTGTCATTCGCTCTCCCTCACGACCGGCAGGCGCACGCGCACGGTCATCCCCTGCCCGGGAGCCGAGTCCACGGCGATCTCGCCGCCCATGGCCTCCACGAATCGGCGCGACACATACAGACCCAGGCCGTAGCCTGCAACGCGCGGCGCATCGGCGCTCTCCAGGCGTGAGAACATCTGCAAGAGGCGCCCCTGGGCCTCGGGGGGCACGCCCGGACCGCGGTCGGAGACGAAAATGTCCACCCGCTGGTCCTGCGCCCGGGCGGTGAGGCGGATGGGGGCCTGCGGCGCGTACTTGATCGCATTATCCACCAAATGGAAAAGGACGCTCCCGAGCAACTGGTCGTCGGCCCATACGTCGGGCAGATCCGGCGGCAGGCTCACCTCCAGGCGCTCGAGCGCCGGGCTGCGGCTGCCGCCGTGGCTGGCGGCGAGCGACGCGCGGACACCCTCCACACACTGGCCCAGGTTGGTCGGTGCAAGTTGAAGCGGCAACCGCCCGGCCTCCAAGGCCGAGAGGTTGAGGATACTCTCGACGAAGCGTCCCAGACGCTGCGTTTCGCGGTGGACGAGGTCGAGCATGGTGCGCGCGGCGTCGGGCACGGGCGTCGGGTCGCTCAACATGAGCTCCAGCCCGGCGCGGATCGAGGAAAGCGGCGTGCGCAGCTCATGCGAGGTGAGGGCGACAAACTCCGACTTCAGTTGATCGAGGCTGCGCAGCGCCTGGTTTTGCTCCTCGAGTTGTGTCAGGGCATGCGAGAGATCGGTTGTCTTCTCCCGCACGCGCTGCTCGAGGGTGGAGCTGAGGGCCACGAGCGCCTGGCGTGCCTGCTCGGCCTGCTCGTAGGCCTCGCGCAGTTCCCGCTCGTGCAAGCGCTGGGGGGTCAGGTCGTGCAGCAGCCCGGCCAGCCGGCGCGCCTCGCCCTCGCCGTGCGGCAGCGGGCGCAGCGTGAGCCAGGCGGGGAACCCGGCCGCCTCGCCGATACCTGCAGGGCATACCCACACCTCGCCTTCCCAGCCCCGCTCCAGCGCGTTCTCGAGCAGCACGGCTGGGAGCGGCGCGCGCAAGGTTGCCGCCTCGGTGAGGGCGCCCGGCCGCTGGATCACTTCGGCCAGCGCGGCGGGAACGGCGCCTCCCAGCGCGCGGCCCAGGGCCGGGTTGGCAAGTATCACTCGCCCGGTCTCGTCGCAGATGAAAGCCGGGTCGCCGATGTGCTGCACCAGGGTGGCATAGCCACGCAGCTCTGCCTGTCCGGCGGAGACGCCCTCGCGCAGGATGACCAGGATGAAGATGGTCAGCGAGCCCCACAAGGCGATCGGGTCGACGCGGCCATAGCCTTGCCACTCGACCAGGACGTACACAATCAGCGCCATGGCGGTGGCGAGCGGCAGGAGGCGGCTTTCGGCGCGCTGCCAGCGCCGTTGCCACATTTGGCGAGGCGCAAGCGGTTGGGCCGGCGGCGCCGCGGGCCAGACGGGGTCGCGAGTTACGGCGGCCATCGCCAGCAGGCCGAAAGCAAAGATCCACAGGACGTCGAGCGGCGTGCCGATCTGACGCATGTCCTGCACGCCGAGCCATCCGCGGGTCAGGTTGAGCGCGGCCGAAAGGAAAATGCCGCCTGCCAGGAACCACAGGCTGGGCAAAGGGCGCGGCGTCTGGCGCTGCCACCAAATGATAAGCACCAGCAGGACCAGGTCCAGGGTGGGAAAGCTCGCGGCCCAAAAGAGATCGTGTGGGTCGCGCACGACCTGCTGCAACATGGGAAAGATGAGGATGGCCCACAGGAGGAGCCCCCACGAGCCGCCGTAGATGGCGACATCCAGTTCGAAGCGCAGCCGCTGTAGCCCCTCGCGCGGTGGTGCGGGATGCAGCCACAGGCCGGCGAACGCCGCGGGATAGCCCACGAGGTGCAGCCAATCGGCGAGAGAGGCCAGGCTTGCCGAGGAAGAGGGGTTGAACAGGCTGAGCGACCACAAGATCTCGGCCGCGGTCCACAGGGTGAAGGCCAACCCGAGCGCGAGGGCGGGCCGGCGCTGGCCAGCCGAGGCCCGGGCTGCACGAAAGAAGAAGAGCGCCGAGGCCGTGAGCGCGGGCAGCCACAAGAGGAGCAGCAACCCTGCCAGCGCTCCCGCCTCCGGCCGCTTGAGGGTCAGGCTGCGGCCGAGGTACCCCACGACCCACACCAGCCAGGCCAGGGCAATCGGCGTGCGGGTCAGCCTGTGAAGAACGGTGGGGCGGCGCATCGCATGCATGTCAGAGTCGCCTGCAATGGTAGCCCGCCGGGGCGGGTGATTGAACCTTGCTGCTCTTCCATTCTACACTCGCGGCCCGCCCGTTCGCCGGGAGGGGGCCGGAAAGAACCTAGGCCAGCGACCGCTGGCCTAGGAGGGTGACGGGAGGCGCGGTTCGCGCGACCTAACAGTCGAAGCACGCAGAGGGTGTATCGGTGGCGGTCGGTGTGGGCGACTTGGTCGGCGTCGGCGTCTTGCTGGGCGTCGGCGTGAACGGCGGGGTCGCGGTCGGCGTCTTGGACGGGGTGAACGTCCTCGACGGCGTCGGCGTGATCGACGGGGTGAGCGTCTTGGACGGCGTCGGCGTGATCGACGGCGTGAGCGTTGGCGTGTAGGTGCGCGTCGGCGTGTAGGTGCGCGTCGGCGTGCGTGTCGGCGTGTAGGTGCGGGTCGGTGTGTTGGTGCGGGTCGCGGTCGGGACCGGTGTGTCTGACGGCGGCGGGATGGGCGAGGGCGTGGGTGTCCTCGAGGGCGTCGGTGTCAAGGAGGCTGTGGGCGTCAGCGTGACGGTGGGCGTGTTGGGCGCGACGATACTGAAGGTCTGGTAAACGTAGTTGCTCCACACGCTCTCATCGTCACGCGCGCGGGCGCGCAGCCGGTAGGAGCCAGTCAATATATTGACCCCGTTCGGCCACGTGCCGGCCAGGATGTCGAGCGAGCTGCACGAGCCACCGAAGCCGCAATAGCGCACCGCGGTGTCGGTCACGGAGTAGACCGTCGACCAGGCGCTGCCGGTCCAGCGCTGGAAGTCCATCGTCACCCGGTTGATGCCGGTGCCGTTGGCCCCGCTCGCGGCGGCGCAGGTCAGCGGGTCAACATTGTCCGGGTCGAACGCGGTAACTTCCGCCGGCAGCGTGGTCGAGTAGCTGCCCCCGCCCGGCTCGACAATCTCCGCGATGGGCTTCACCTTGCACGGCGTGGCGGTCGAGGTGGGCGTGTTGGTGGGCGTCGTCGAGGGGGTAAAGGTCGGCGAGGCGGAGGGTGTATTGGAAGGCGTCGGCGTGTTTGTGGGTGTCGGGGTATCCGAGGGCGTCGGAGTGTAGGTAGAAGTCGGCGTCGGCGTGTTGGTCGGTGTATTCGAGGCGGTGGGCGTGTTGGAGGGCGTGGCCGAGGGCAGGGTGATGTCCGGCGGCAGGCCGATCACGCGCGCCACGCGGTACTGCTCGAGAATGCCCGAGCGCTCCGAGTGCAACGTCACCGAGGGAATGAAGCTCGAGAGCATGGGCATGATGATCGGGTTCTCGAAGGTCACCCCAACGATCACCCGCGCGATGCCCTGGTCCGGGCTGCCGGCATCGTCCTGCGGCATGCAGCGCGAGTCGTGACCGGTCACGGTATCCGAGTAGCGCAGCAGCGGATCCCACACGTTGCCGGCGCGCGTCGAGCACACCGAGATGTGATAGTAGCCGGGTTGGCCCCAGGTAACGGTCGGATCGCGCATGATGCCGACCAGCGACTCCTCTGCCAGTCTGTTGATGGTCGTCAGGCGGGCCGCGTCCTCTTCGGCGCGGCGGCTGGTGCCGGCGCAGGCGCCGTCGGCCGGGTGATCCAGATCCACGCAGGAGCCCGCGTTGAACTCGCCGGTCACGGCAAAGCGCATTGCCATGCGCGCCGCATTATCGACCACCAGGTAAGCTTGGAAGGTGCGCGCCGTATCAATGACGACAAACAGCACCATCAGCAGCGCCGGCAGCACCAGAGCGAATTCAACCAGGCCCTGGGCGCGCCGCAGGCGCGGGTAGCGTTCGGTGAGCAGGCGCACCGGTTTGCGGAGGGCCAGCCAAAACCTGGAGGGTGGCGAAGTGGACATAACTTTCCCCGTGGTCATGCGCGACGTCCGGTGATCCCCGTTAAATGATGAACTTACTCGAGAAATACCGATAGAGAGGCCCTGTGCCTCAGCAGGATTCTACGTCCCGCCTTCTAGCACGCGCAGACAGGATTCTTGCGGAATAGTTGGGAGAAGCGGGCGCCGGCCAAGGCGCGAGCCTCAAGATACGGACTCGGACCGCACGCAGGAACGCCAACGCTCCACATCTGCCTAACCCCGAAGCTGGGTGCTGCAAGTTTCGTGCAAGAAAGAGAGCACCGGGCCAGCAATCGCTGGCCCGGTGGGCATTCGAAAAGTCTGCCGCTCTGCGCGCTTTAGCAGTCGAAGCACTGCCACTCCGTGCTAGTGGGCGGCGGGGGGGGAGTGGGCGTAAAGGTCGAGGTCGCGGGGGGTGTGTCGGTCGGCGTCCGGGAGGGCGTCAAGGTGAAGGTCGGCGTGAAGGTATTGGAAGGCGTCGGCGTATTGGAAGGCGTCGGCGTCTCGCTGGGCGTATGGGTGGCCGTCGGCGTCCGGCTCGGGGTGAACGTCGCGGTGTGGGTGGGCGTGTGGCTGGGCGTGAAGGTATTTGTCGGCGGCAGCGTATCGGTCGGCGGCGGCACCGGAGAGGGCGTGTAGGTGTTGGTGGGGGTTGGGGTCTTGGAGGGCGTCTCAGTCGGCCAGGCGATGACGAAGGTCTTGGTGGCCAGGGCTGAGGTGCGCCCATCGTCGGCCCAGGCCATGGCGTA
>JAPLGX010000327.1 GCA_026389925.1 Chloroflexota bacterium | reverse complement strand
GGGGCATCCCCATGCCCGCGTGTGACGCTGTTCGGCCCTTCGGCGCCGCGCCCCTATCGCCCGGCCACTCGGCGCCACACTTCCCGGGTGTCCACCCTTGCCCGGAGTTGGTGCAACAGGTTGTAGAGACCGAGTTCGGCGCGCGAGATGAATGTGAACTGCGGGTTGGTAAGTTTGTCGCGCACGGCCCTGCGCAGGTTGCGGCCGAGGGCATTGAGCAGCGCCGGCTTGCCGAAATCGACCACGGGCTCCGTCGCGGCGGGAAGCGGGAACACCGCGTTTGCGAATTCCTCGAACTCCTCCAGCATCTTCCTGGCCCTGGCGACGGGGACGTTCGGGCCCCAGATCAGCGCGATCATGCGCTCCATCTGCGCCTTGCCCTGTAACCACGCGCGGTCGACCACGAAGCGGTTCGGTTCGGCAACGTGGCCCGAGAACCGCTTTACACAACCGAAATCCACCAGCCCGATCCGCCCATCCTTCTGGAACAGGTAATTTCCGGGATGCGGGTCAGTGTGCAGCGCGTGGAGATGATAGATCTGAAACAGATAAAGCTCAAAGAGGCGGCAGCCGATCCGGTCCCGCACCTCGGGGGACGGCTTCCCCTCCAGGACCTCCACGACGGTCGCGCCCTCGACAAACGACATCGTAAGGACCCGATCCGTCGTCAGGTCCCAGTAGACCTTGGGGATCGTGAGGTAGGGGAATCCCTTCAGCCGCTCCCGAAAGAAATCAATGTTCTTTCCCTCGTGGATGTAATCCGTCTCCTCAAGGAACCCTCGCCGCATCTCATCCAGGATCGCAACCGGGGTATGGCCGCTGAGCCGCCCCAGCAACGTCGCGGACCGGAGGACCTTCAGATCGTTCTCGATGGCGGTGCGGATCGCGGGGTACTGGATCTTGACGGCGACCTTTTCCCCGCGCCGGGTGACCGCGCGGTGCACCTGGCCCAGCGAGGCGGCGGCGAACGGCTCTTCCTCGAATTCCCGGAACACCTCTTCCGGATACTTGCCGCAGGAGGTCTTGAACTGGGCCCGCGCCAGGGTGGGATGCATGCCCGGCGCGTGCCTCTGGAGATTGGCCAGTTCGTCGATCGCCTCATGGGGCAGGGCGTGCGTCTGCATGCTGAGGATCTGCCCGAACTTCATGAACGGGCCTTTGAGGAACTCCAACTCTTCCCGGGCCCGCCGAGAGGCCTTCTGCCCGAAGCGCCGGCGTGTCTCGTGGCGTGCCTCGGCCCCGAGAAAAAGGTTCGCAACTGGTAGCCCAGGTAACTGCCCGTGAGCGAGAGGCCAAGTTTTCCCATGCGAAGGCCACGGTTGATCGCGCCGTCGGGCCGCTCTCCCTTCACCATTCCCAGTCTCCCCTCTTGAGGATCGAGGTGGCCAGTTTCAGGCCCCGGTCAAGCAGCGCGAGTGTGTCCTCCTTCCCCGGGGACTGGTCCTGAAGCCAGTACGTGATCATGGCCGCATGGAAGAGGGCGAAGCCGTAGGCCCCGAGATCGCCAATCGCGGGGACCTCGCCCTCCTCTTCGGCCCGGGCCAGGACGTCCCGGACGAACCGCAGGTACCGAAGGTTGTGCTCCTGCGCCTGAAGGCTCAGCGGGCTCAGCTTCGAGGTGGGCTGAAGGGCCCGCAGGTAGACGGCGCCGACGAACTCTTCATAGGGGCCGATCTGCTCGAGGTGGTAATGGATGATGGCGAAGAGCTTCTCCGGCAGCGGGGCCCGCTGGAGCCGCTTGTCGCGGCGGAACCACTCCATCAGTTCCAAAAGTTGCTGTTGAAAGAAGTGGAGCGCGAGGTCTTCCTTGGTCCGAAAGTAGTTGAACAGGGTCCCTTCG
>JAPLGX010000176.1 GCA_026389925.1 Chloroflexota bacterium | reverse complement strand
CCGCGCGCGGGCGCACGCTGAGCGGGTAGGCACCTTCCATCACCGCCAGCGCGGCGCGCGCCAGGTCGCGCACCTCCTGCGTCGGGCACTCGAAGACCAGCTCGTCGTGCACTTGCAGGATCATGCGCGCCGTGAGCCCGGCCTGGGCGATAGCCCGCGGCAGCGCGATCATCGCGAGCTTGATCAGGTCGGCCGCCGTACCCTGAATGGGGGCGTTGATCGCTTCGCGCTCGGCACGGTTGCGCGCGGCCACATCCAGATGCGAGCCGGGCTGTAACTCCGGGAAGTAGCGCCGCCGCCCGAGCAGCGTTTGCACGTAGCCGAGCTCGGCCGCACTGCGCTTGGTCACTTCAATGTAGGCGCGAATACCCGGGAATCGTTCGAAGTATGCCTTGATGAAGGCCTCGGCCTCGGCCAGCGTCAGATCGGTTGAGCGCGTCAGGCCGTATGCGCTCTGACCGTACAAGAGGCCGAAGTTGACCGCCTTGGCGTGGCGGCGCATGGCTGATGTCACCTCGTCCAGCTTCACCCCATACACCGCAGCGGCCGTTGCCGCATGAATGTCCTCACCGCGCTCGAAGGCGGCCATCATCGCGGTATCCTCCGCCATGGCCGCCGCGATGCGCAGCTCGATTTGCGAATAGTCGATCGACACCAGCACATGGCCCGCCTCGGCGATGAAGGCGCGGCGGATACGCCGCCCGTCGTCGCTGCGGGTGGGAATGTTCTGCAAATTCGGGTCGGAGGAGGAAATGCGGCCGGTGACGGTGCCGGTCTGGTTGTAGGAGGTGTGCACGCGGCCGGTCTGCGGATGCACCGCACCGGGCAGAGCCACCACGTAGGTTGAGAGCAGCTTGGAGAGTTCGCGGTGACGCAGCACCTGCTCGACCACCCCGTGCTCGTGGCGCAGGGATTCAAGCACGTCCGCGGCGGTGGAGAATTTGCCGGCCGCCGTCTTGCGCGAGCGGTCCGGGGGGCGCAGGCCGAGTTTTCCGAACAGGGCATCCGCCAACTGCTGGGTGGAGTTGAGGTTGAAGGAGTAACCGACCGTGTGGTGAATCTCCTCCTCGATGGCATGCAAGTCGGCCTGCATGCGCGCCTGCAGGCTGTCGAGGTATGGTAGGTCGAGCTTGACCCCGGCCATTTCCATGTCGGCCAGCACCGGCACCAGCGGCATCTCGAGCTCTTCGAGCAGGGCGAGCTGTCCCTTGCTCTCGAGTTCGGCGCGCAGCGGCGCGACCAGGCGCAACGCCATGTCGGCATCCGCGGCGGCGTACTCGGCCGCGGCCTGGGCAGGCACCCCGTCCATCGTTATCTGCTTGGCGCCCTTGCCGATGAGCGCCTGGATGTGCGTCATCTCCACCCGCAGCCGCAGGAAGGCCAACTCTTTGAGCCCCAGGTCGCGCGAGGCCGGGTTGCACAACCATTCGGCCAGCATGCTGTCGAAGCGCAGCGGCGCCACCTGCACCCCCATGCGCCGCAGCATGGTGTAGTCGTACTTCACGTTGTGGCCGGTCTTGGGCAACCTGGCCTCGCTGAGCGGGCCGCGCAGTCGCTCGACGACCAGCGCCTCGGGCAGGTTGGGCCCGCCGGCATGGCGTAGCGGGATGTAGTAGCCCGTGCCCTCCTCGATGGATACGGCGAGGCCCACCGCCTGGGCACGCATCGGGTCGGTGGAGGTCGTCTCCACATCGAAGGAGATGAGCGGGGCGCGTGCCATGTCTGCGGCCAATGCGGCAAGTTCCGCCTCGCTCGTCACCAGCCGGGTCTGCGTGGCAGGCTGGGAGGTGCTGTGCGCGGGCGAGAGCGTGCGCGAGAGCTCGGCTGTGGCGCGCCCGGCTTCGAGTTTGGTGCGGTAGCGCGGCGCCACATCGTTCAAGTTGGCGTAGATCGCCTCCAGCGTCGGGTGCGCGCGCAGCAGTTCCACGGCCGATTTCTCGCCGATGCCGCTCACGCCGGGGATGTTGTCGGATTTGTCGCCGACCAGCGCCTTGTAGTCGACGAATTGCTCGGGGCCGACGCCATACTGCTCGCGCACCATGTCCGGGGTGTAGTCGGCGGCCTCCGCCAGGCTGCGCCCCGCCAGGCGGATGCGAATTCGCTCATCCACCAGCTGCAGCAGGTCGCGGTCGCCGGTGAGGATCACCACTTCCCAACCCTCGGCGGCGGCCCGTTTGGCGACCGTGCCCAGCACGTCGTCGGCCTCGAATCCCTCGGCCTCGAGGATCGGCAACCCGAACGCCCGCACCACTTGACGGATGCGCTCGATTTGCGGTCTGAGGTCCTCCGGCATCTTCTCGCGGGTGGCCTTGTACTCGGGGTACAGGTCGTCGCGAAAGGTGCGACCGGTGTCGAAGGCCACTGCCAGATACTCGGGCCGCTCTTTGTCGATCAGCGAGAGCAGGATGGAGGTAAAGCCGAACACGCCGGCCGTGGGCTCGCCGGCGGAGGTGATCCACCGCGCAGGGGCCGTGCCCGCGCCGCTCAGTGCGAAGTAGGCGCGATAGGCCAGCGCGTGTCCGTCAATCAGATACAGTCGTGGCGACATGGTGCGTGGGCGCAGCTCAGCCGGCGGCCGGCGCGGAGGGCGGGGCCTGCGTCTTGCGAGTCTGGGCGATGAAGTTGGCAATCTGCCCGGGCGTGGGCGGCTGCTCCTGCGTGGTGAGCAAATGCGTCGCCGTCCAGAATTCTCCGGCGGAGGACGCGCCGCCGGCCGGCGCCAATCGGGCAAGAATGTGGGCGGAGGTCTCGCCACGCAGGAGGCGGATGATATCCGAGGGCGAACTGGAAGCCGGCGCCGAGAGCGAGATCAGACAATGATCGGGGCGCACGGTGATGCGCTGCGGGCGCCAGCCGTGGCCGACGATCAGGCTGCGCACAAAACCCTCCAGGTCGGCCGCGATCTCGGGCAACAGGCGCTGTGCCGGGTCGGCAGGCGTTAGCACGATGTTGTAGTTCAGGCGAATGCGCGCCACCTCGCCGGCGGTGGGCTGGCTGGCCGGAGCGGCCGCAGGCCTGGCGGACGCAGGGCGCGCAGGGGAGGCGCCTTGGGCGGGGGCGGCGGGAGATGGGGGCAGGCTGGCTGCGGATGCCCGCGCGAGCTTGCGCGAGTTGAGGCGACGTGTCTTGCCAGGCACCGCCACCGCCTGAACGGGCTCCTCCTCCCGCGCGCGGAGGACAGCGGTCTTGCCCGCGCGCGCCGCCTCGAGCCGTGGCTCCTCGGCGACAGCCGGGCTGCTATGATACAGACCTTCGAGTACAGTATGAGTCGTGTTGCGCGCCTCGCGCACCGGGGTCGGGCCGGGGAACACCAACGCCAGGATGAATTTGCCTCCCGCGGGCGTGGAGTAGAGCAGCAGATCTTCCTCAGTCCCCGACAAACGGAAGTAGCGCAGCCACACGCCGCGTTGATGGCGGTTCCACCCACCCGCCACCAGGCGCGCGGCCTGAGCGGCGTGTTCCGCGGGAAGCTCTCCGGCGCATGAGAACAACTTGCCTTCAAGCACCAGGAGTGAGGTGCGCGTTGCCGTGCCGGCCATCAGCCGCGCCATCAAAGCCGATGCCTGCATTGCGTTGGGGAAGGTCAACTCGCGCGGCGCCGCCTCGGTCGCGGTTGCGGGGAACTCGGGCGTAAGCGGCGAAGCCGGTTTCTCCGCACCGCCGATGCCGAGCATTTCGAGCAGTTTCTCCTCGGCGGCGAGGAGCCCCGGTGTGGCCGCCTCTTTAGTCGCCGCAGACGGTTCGCTGAGTAGCGTCTTGAGCTGCGGAATGAAGTCGGGCATGTAGAAGGGTTTGGTGAGCGTGCCCTGCAGCCCGAGGCTGGGAACCTCGCGGGCTTTGGCCTCGTCTTCCGGAAGGAGGCCAAGCAAGATGACACCGGGCGAGGCACGCCGCAGTTCGGAGACGAACGCCGCCGGCACCGCATCCGGCAGGTCGAGATCGATGATGGCCAGGCTGACCTGGTAGGAGGAGGCCATGTTGATCGCCTCGCGTGCGGTGACGGCAGTCTGGCAGGGGTAGCCGGCTTCGACGATGGCTTGTTGCAGCATGCCGGCGAAGCCGAAGTTCGAATCCGCGATCAGGATGGATCGAGGCATGGGTTTAGTTTAGCACAATTGCGCGATCGATTGGCGCCGCGGAGGGCGGTGCTGCATCACAGATGGTTCCACCGCAAACATTGCCGTGGGCCCTCGGGCCGGAATCATCCCGGCGGGCGTGACCGAGGGCATCCTGTCGCATTGTTACGGTCGGGTAGGGGCACGCCATGGCGTGCCCCTACAGAAGCATTTCGCAAATGCACCGCATGCTCACGCACTTCGCCATGCATGCCCATCGGGCTGACGCCGCCGCGCATTGCCATCGAGGAATCACAAAGAGCGCAGCCCTGCTCGCAATGACGAGAGAGGGCGTCGTCCTGGCGGGCGTGCGCCTGCAACCTCAACCGGCAGCGCGCGAGCCGTCGCAGCAGTGCGAACTGCGTTGATCGCCCACGGCCGGCATGCGATGGCCGTCCGCGAGCGGGCAGCTGTGAGGCATGCTTTGCCCTCTCACGTGCCTGCCCCTACCATGGCTGTGAATCAAAAGGGCGCGGCTGGGCCGCGCCCTTTCAGCGTGCACGCATTCGCGCGCTATCTTCCCAGTCGCTTCTTAAGCTCCGCGGTCAGCGCCGGGACGATCTTGTGCATGTCGCTCACCACGCCGAAACGCGCCAGCCCGAAGATCGGCGCCTCGGAATCCTTGTTGATGGCCAGGATGTTTTTCGAGGTGCGCATGCCGGCCTGGTGCTGGATGGCGCCGGAGATGGCGCAGGCGATGTACAGGTCGGGCGAGACCACTTTGCCCGTCTGGCCCACCTGGTTGGGATAGGGGATGTAGCCCGCGTCCACAGCGGCGCGGCTTGCGCCCACGGCCGCCTTGAGCACGCCCGCCAGCTCGCGAATGAGCGCGAAGCCCTGCTGCGCCTTCCACACTTCCTTCTGCTTCTCGTCGGTGATCTCGGCCGGGGGCGTGAGGGCCGGGTTGTTGGCCACGCCGCGTCCGCCGGAGACGATGATCTTGGCATCCATCAGGCTCACGCCGCCTTCGGCGGCCGCGTAGCCGGTGACTTTCGATTTCAGGTCGCCTTCGGCCACCGCCGATTGCACCTGGGTCGGGCTGCCGCTCTTGGAGGCGTCCGCCTCGGGCATCGGGAAAGCGCGCGGGCGCAGCGAAACCACGTTCGTTTCGCCGCCGGTGAAGGTGACGACACTGAACAGCTTGCCGGTATACACCGGCCGGGTGATGCGCAGCGTGCCGTCTTTGACCTCCAGCCCGGTGGCATCTGCCGCTGCGCCGCAGCCGAGTTCGGCTGAAACCATCGCCGCCAAATCCCGCCCGCGGGTGGTGGCCGGGATGATCACGAGCTGAGGGGCTTTCTCCTTGGCCAGCTTGGCCACGGTCAGCCCGTATGCTTCCGGCCGGAAATCGGCCAGTGTTGGGTCGTCGCCCCACATCGCCGCGTCGGCGCCGAAGTGGAACGCCTCGCCCGCCTGCGCCTGCGCGCCGGGGCCGAGTGCGAGCGCCACAACCGATCCACCCAGGGGGCCGGCAAGGGTCTTCGCCGCCGCAAGCGATTCCCACGAGGCCGCCAGGGCCTTGCCTTTGAACTGATCGATGTAGACCCAGATTTCTTTGCCCATCAGATCACCTTCTCCGCGATCAGTCTGTCGACGAGCGCCGCGGCGATTGCCTCAGGCGTCTCGCCCTTGATCATTTCGCACACCACCTGGCGCACTGGCGGGGCATACATTTCGGCCCAGCCTACGCGCGCGCCCTTCTCACCCACCTGGTCAGCGGCCACACCGATATCCGCCAGCGACCAGACCGGGATGGTGGCCTTGGAGGCTTTGCGAATGCCCATGAAGGACGGATAGCGCGGCTCATTGATTTCCTTGACCACGCTGATCACCGCCGGCAGCGAGCTCTCGACCACCTGGCGGCCCTCGTCGATCATGCGTTGCACGCGCACGGCCTTCTCGGCCGGCTTCCACTCTTCGATGGCGGCGACGTAGGTCAGCGCCGGCCAGCCCAAGAGGCGCGCCACCTGGCCGGCCGTCAGGCCGGTGTCGGAGTCGATCGCCTGGCGGCCGAAGAAGACCGCGTCCACCTCGCCCGCCTTGCGGATGGCCCCGGCCAGAACGCGGGCCGTGCCCAGGCTGTCGCAGCCCTTGAGCGCCGGGTCGGTGACGAGAATGGCCTCGTCGCAGCCCATCGCCAAAACGGTCTTGAGCGCTTCCTTGGCGCTTTCAGCGCCCATGCACACCGCAGTGACTTTGCCGCCGTGCTTTTCCTTCGTGCGCAGGGCTTCCTCGACGGCGAACTCGTCCCACGGGTTGACCACCAGGGGCGCATCGCCCCAGGTGACCTGCCCGCCCTCGACGGCGATCTTGGCCGCCGAATCGGGCGTCTGTTTGATGCAGACGACACTGTTCAAGGTGACCTCCTCTTCTCGCGCGGTGTGGCGATGTGTGCTTTGAGTGCGAGTCGTTCTTCTGCTCTCCCTGCGCCGCACCCCCGGCGGCGAGGGTCACATTCCGGCTTGGTAGGCCGGCAGTTCGCAGCGTAGCGGGCGATCGCTGCGGAAGCCGAGGGCATAGCCGGCCTGCAACAGGGTGTGGATCTCGCTCGTGCCCTCGTAGATCGTGGCCCCGCACGCGTTGCGCAGCAGGCGCTCGGGTTCGTACTCGTCGCTGTAGCCGTAAGCGCCGTGGATCTGCACTGCCTGGTGCGCGGCCTCGAAGGCCGCCTCGGTCGCGGTCCACTTCGCCAGCGAGGTCTCGCGCGTGTTGCGCAGCCCCTGGTTCTTCATCCAGCCGGCGCGCAAATAAAGCAGGCGGGCGGTCTCATACTGCTGCGCCATGCGCGCGATCTTCGCCTGGACGAGTTGATGGCGCGCAATCTCCTTGCCAAAGGTGCGGCGCTGGAGGGCGTATTTTACGCTAACCTCGAGCGCGGCGCGGATCAACCCCGCGGCGCCGGCCGCGACGGTGTAACGCCCATTATCGAGGCAGGACATCGCAATTGCGAAGCCCTCCCCCTCCTGCCCGATGCGATTGGCCGCGGGCAAACGCACCTCTTCGAGATGCACCCAGCCGGTGGACCCGGCCCGCACCCCGAGCTTGCCGTGCAGGTCGCCGCGCGTCACGCCCGGGCGGTCGGTCTCAACCAGGAATGCCGAAAGCCCGTCGTGCGGGTCCGCCGCTCGCGGGTCGGTCCGAGCGAACCATAGCACATGGTGCGCACGGGTGGCGAGTGACATCCATATCTTTTCCCCGTTGAGGATGTACTCTTCGCCCTCGCGGCGGGCGGTGGAAAGGATCGCGGCGGCATCCGAGCTCGCCCCCGGCTCGGTCAGGCCGAAGGCGCCGATGTGTTCGCCGCGCGCCTGCGGCACAAGGAACGCCTGTTTCTGCGCCTCGCTCGCCCACTGCAGCAGGCCGAGCGAGTTCAGCCCGAGATGCACGCTCATCACCACGCGCAGCGACGTGTCGACCGCCTCCAGCTCCTCGCACGCGAGCCCCAGTGCGAGGTAATCCAGCCCTTGCCCGCCGTAGCGCGCGGGCAGGCAGAGGCCCAGCAGCCCTTGGGCCGCCATGCGCGGCAGGATCTCCTCGGGCGGCTCCTGCCTCCGGTCGGCCTCCTTGATGAGCGGGGCCAGCTCGCCCTGCGCGAATTCGCGGACCGTTCGGCGCACCATCTCGTGCTCAGGGGTGAGAGCGAAATCCATGAGAGCCTCCACATCGCCTGGGGTTTCGTTGCTCGGCCCAGGAAACCCGCGCGCGGGAGGCCGGGCCCCGCGCGACCAGGCTCCATTGGGTCAGTGGGCCGCGATCGCATCGGGCGGCCTGAGCTCAACCATCTGCCATGCCGTCTGGTCGAGAATGCCCACGCCCGCTCCGTGAACGTCGCTGCCGAGGAATACCCGGTCGGGGTGACCCAGATCTGCCAGGTCGAACTGGCTGCACACGAAGTGTCCCGCCGTCGTCAGCGTCTCGTTGGTTCGCCGTGCCAGGCTGGCTTTCTGGGCGCGATGAAGGATGCCGGCCTCTCCCGAAGCAAGCGCTCTGACAAAGTAGCTCAGTTCGGGTGAGGCGATGCCGTCCACTTGGCTGCAGACCAGGAGGCGGCCATCGGGCGCGGCGGCAGCGTAGAGCGCGATCAGGTCCGCTGCGGGTATTGCATCGCGGGTGACGAAGTCCTTCACCGGGTCGCGCTCAATGGGTGGCAGCGGCTGCCCGTCGGCCGTACGCCAGGTCGTCGGGTCGGCGGGGTTCCCCTCGGCCAGCTGTGGGAGGCTTGCCGGCGAGACCACGGCGAACAGCTCGTTGCGCCGCGCGAATCGCTCGAGCAGCCCGCGCAAGAGCGGCAGCTGCGAGCGGTAGTGTTGGAGGGCCTGCCACTTGCGCGACGTTTCCCGCGCATCCAGATCGATGCGCAGCCACGGCCCGCCGAGCTCGATCAGCGCCGACGGGGGGAAAAGAGACCCGTCGAGCTTGAGCCCGCCCGGCTCGGGATAATCTGGACGATGGATAAGGTAGGCATACGAGTCCGGGCGGAAGGACGCATCGCGGCTTTGCTCGAGCGCCAGCGCCAGCTGAACGAAGGCACTCAGCCCCCAGTGATCGGGGTGCACATCGAAGGGATGTGGATAGACCACCAGGTCCGGACGGAAGTCGCGCAGGATGGAGCGCAGGTCGCCCAGCAGGTCGGCGCCGGCGTACACCGCACCCGGGTTGTAGGTGCGCGCATACGGGCTGTGGTCCAAATTTGAGTACGGCGAGCGGAACGGCGTGCTGGCATCCCAGTGCGAGTTCCATAGCGAGGATGTGCCGCGATCCGGGTAGCTGAGGAAGATGACCTCCTCCGGGGTCACCCCGAGCGCGCCCAGGGCGGCGAGCGATTCTTCCTGGCGCACACCGCCCATGCGCACGAAATCGCGGCTGGTGGGGAAGAGACGGTGGAACTCCTCCATCGTGGCGAACATGTAGCCGTCGCCGTTGGTTTCGATCACCACTCGCACGGCGAGCCCTCGCGCCTTGGCCGCCATGATCAGCCCGGCCGACCCGAGCGTCTCATCATCCTCGTGCGGGGCGAGCACCAGCAATCGGTGGTGGCCGTCCAGGCTTATGCGCGGCAAGTCCTCGACCGTGCGTGG
>JAPLGX010000513.1 GCA_026389925.1 Chloroflexota bacterium | reverse complement strand
CGGGCGATCGAGGCCTTCCACGCCTACGCCGCGGCCGACCCGACCGTCCCCACCTACGTCGAGCGCCACTTCTCCTTCAGCGAGGGAAACGTCAAGGTGATGGGCTTCTTCGACCGCGTCGACCTTCCAGATGACGGGGGGAGGATCGTCGACTACAAGACCTCGGAGATCGAAAGCCAGGAGGACGCCGACGAGCGGACGAAGAAGAGCCGGCAGCTTGCGATCTACTCGCTCGCCTTCGAGAGACTCTTCGGCCGGCTCCCGGAAGAGGTCTCGCTCTTCTTCCTCACCCCGGACGTGATCGTGGGAACCGCCGAGCCCGATGCGAAGACGATCGAGCGGGCGGTGAAGGACATCGAGATCGCCGCCGCGGGCATCCGTGCCGGCCGCTTCCCCGCCGACCCGGCCTACCACGCTTGCCTCTACTGCCCGTACCGCTCGATCTGCCCGAGGGGCGAGGGTGGGTGACACCAGATGAAGTCCGAGAAGAGATGAGCGATTCCTGGCGCTCCGCCGAAGCGGGGGTCAGCAGAGCGCAACTCGCCGAAATGCGCCGTTCCTCTCCTGGGTTCCCGGAGCGAGTTCCTGGAGAACCATGGCGTCAGCTAGGTAGCTGCGCGTATGTACGCAAGCACTCCGTTCTTGAGTGGCTCAAGGATTCCGTCAATTGATGTCAGGAAGCCGGTTCCCTTCTTGGCCTCCTCAGGAAACAGCTCCTCCAGGAGCTGGCGAGTCTTCACATGCTCTGGGTCACCGGCATCATACTCCCACTCGCCGTGCGCGAACCGATGGCGTAGCCACTTGGTGAGTTGAGCGTGGTCCCCACCTTCCTTAGAGCGGTCAGGGTTAGCCCTGTACGGGACAACCCCATACTCCTCCAAGACCGCCGCCATGGAGACGACAAAGCTGCGGTTCAGAAAGCCGCCAATCTCATTGAGCTCTCGAACATCTCCGTCCGTCAGTGGCTGGGCAAGGTCGACGAAGTAGACAGCGCCACGTGCACGGTACCAGGCTGGCGAGGCGTACCCCCGCTGTCCGACGGCGGACTCGCCAGCGTACGGACAGAGGGCCCGCGCCTTGATTGTCAGCGCCCAGACCTTCTCGACAGCACGATAGGCCGCTTCGTTCACCATATCCCTCCGGATCTGCGCTTCGGTTTCGGCTTCACCAGGTTCACTTCCGCCAAGGCTAGAGGTGCAGAGGATCAGGCCCTCCTTCTTTACTCATCAGACAAGGCCTACCCCCATCGCCCCACTGAGCTCAAGCACCCCAGCTCCTATGCCGACTTCAACTCGGCAAGCAACGCGCCGGCTTCGTCGTAGGCAGCCTTGTACGTGTAGTCAGGCGGGCCGTCGCAGATGGCTAGGCGGCGGGCTTCCTTCGCGTGCTCGAGCGCCGCGGCTCGATTGCCGCGGGCAAGGGCAAGCTTGGCGAGTTCCAGGTGGGCGTCGGCGCCTTGCAGGACGTAGCCGCTGCGCTCGGTGATGTGCAGTGCTTCCTCGGCCCACCGCCAGGCCTGTTCCGGCGCGCCGCTGGCAGCGCGCAGCCGCGCCAAGTCAACGAGGATGTCCGCTTCGTGGTCCACCATGTCGATACGGCGGCAGCGTTCTAGCGCCTCGTCGAGGTGGCACTCGGCCTCGCGAGGTTCGCCGGCGACGCGGAGCGCCGCGCCCAGCAGCCAGTGGGCGCGAACGTAGTCGCGCTCGTATGGGTGTCTGGTGCGGGCCGTCTCATCCGCCAGTTCCAGCGCGCGGCGAGCCAGCGAAATTGCGGCCTCCGCATTGGAGACTGAGGATTGAGAGGCGGTTCGCAGGAGGATCAGCTCTCGCAGGGCACAGAAGGCTTCCTCAATGCACTGGCCTTGAGCATCGTCTCTCTTCATCCAGTAACCTGTTGACGTGCGCAGTTGCGCTTCTGACTCGGCGTACGCGCCACGGTAGACCAGCAGGCGACCCAGTTCCTCGTGCGAAGTCGCCTCGGTGTAGTCGTCCTTGATCTCCCGGCAAAGCGCGATGCTGCGGTGCAGCCCGGCTTCGGCGGCCCGTAGCGCTCCGATGACAAGCTGTTGCGTGGCCACGTTCCCCAAGGCGATTGCGAGGCTCCCCTTTCTGCCCAGTTTCCCGGCAAGTGCGCTGGCCTGCTCGAACAGAGGAACCGCGTAGCGGGGCTGGCCGCTGAAGCCGTAGGCGCAGGCCAGGTCGTTGAGTGTCCGGCCTTGTTCCCTTTCGTCCTTCAAGCGCGGCGGCCTGTCCTCGCCGTCGGGGAAGAGCGAGCGCAGCAGGTCAATCTGCAGTTGGCATGCTCCGAACTGGTAGTAGGTGGGAGCGTCGAGACGGTCACGAAAGAGTCTCTGCGCCTCGTCGAACTGCCCGGCGTGGACGGTGTGGTGATACAGCTCGATCACCGGGGCCAAGTCCTCCAGGCGCCTCACCTTGTCCGGTGAGGGCACAGCGGCGAAGTAGTCTCGGAGGCGGGTGTGAGCGGCGGCGCGGTCGGGCGCGGCCAGCCGGTCGTACGCGTAGCGCCGCACGATGGGGTGCAGATCGAACCGGCTCTCCTTGGTGTCGTGGTGCACCAGCCCGCGCCCAACCAGGTCCCGCAGGTCGGCATCGAGGGTTGCGGAGGACTTCTCTGCCGTCTCCGCCAGCGCCTTGAGGGCTTCGTATCTCACCGGGCTTCGGAAGCAGGCGATGCGGGCGAGCAATGCTTGCCGCGCCGGCGAGAGGCTGTTGTAAGCCGTCTCGAGCACGTGATGCCGTCGTGCGACCAGGTCGCCGCTCACGTCCAGCCGCTTCGCGGCGGCGATGTCGCCCGGTTGCTCGAGGTCGGCCACGATCAGGCCGGCGAGCAGACGCATGCTGAGCGGATGGTAGCCATAGGGTGCGCAGGTCGTTTCGATCTCCGTGTGCGTGCCGCGGATGCCCTCGGCGTGAAAGAACTCCACAGCGTCGGCGCGCTGCATCTGGTTGAGTTCTTCCTCGCGGCAGCCTTGCAGGAGTCCGCCGCCCCTGGCTTCGAGCGCGCGCGGACAAAGCCGCGTGGTGAGCAGAACCTTGGCGTGGATGCCCGGCAGCGTGACAACCCCGCGAAGGAGGCTCTCGGCGAGTGGCGAGATGCAATCGCGGTCGCTGACCTCTGGTTTCGACACGTCGTCGCCTTGATAGGCAGCGTTCAGTCCACCGAAGGCGCGGAGGACGCGCTCGAATCCATCGAACACCAACAACGTTCCGGGCGAATGGAGCAGTCCGAGCAACTTCTCAACTCGCTCGTGGGCCGACATCGACTGCAGGACAGGCTCTTCGACGCCCAGGTAGCCCAGCGTGTCACCAAGGAAGTGATCGAAGCTGGCGTCGCCTTCGTAGAATCTCCACCAGACCACTCGCGGCCACGCGGTGGGGGGCACGTGGTGCAGGAGCCAGTGCCAGGCCAGCGCACTCTTCCCGAAGCCGCCCAGCGCGCGGAGTACCAGGATCGGGTGCGCAGCGTCCTCGCTCAGCCAACGGCTGAGCATCTCTCGCTCGGCAACGCGCCCGGTGAAGTTGGGCGGCATGGGGTAAGGATAGGCCAAGAACCAGCCGTCGCGGTCCGGCTCCTTCGGCGGCTCCGGCTCCGGCGGCTTGCCCAGCGCGGTGAGGAGTTGGCGCCAAGCGAGGTCGAGGTCCGCGCCATCGGTGAAGTCGATGTGGGTGAGATGGTTGATGCGGAGAGGCAGATCGCACTCCTCCTTGAGCAAGGGGACCAGACGCAGGTCTCGGTTTGCTGGGCCGAGAGCCTGGAGCATGAGGTTCTCGGACTCACACCACTCGCTCTCGATGTAGTGAGGCGTGAGGACAAGCAGCGTCTTGCGGCATTTCACAACTCCGCGTTCGCACTCCTTGACGCTCGGCGCGCCGCGCGTGAAGTCACGGAAGTCAATGAACGCACGTAGACCGGTTTCCTCGATGCGCTTCAGCAGTTCCCCGCGCACCCACCCCTTGTCGCGACCGCTGTAGGAGATGAAGACGTCGAATTCGTATTCGGTCCGCATGACCGTCAACTCCTCCCTTGGCAAGCGATGATTGATGCGCAACTCCGCTGCGTAGCATCCCGATCCCCAGCCAGTTTGTCAAGCTCTTCCTGCTTTGCTTTGTCTTTTCTATGATGCCCTGTGTTGGCCTGCACGAACGGGGGATCCGGGGGACACATCACTCATGTCCGCCCGTGGCAGCCGGCTTCGTGTCCTGTCCTGCGGTCGCATCCCTGGGACACACGGCCAATCGCTTGCCAGAGATCCATCGCTCTGGGAATTCGGGGGACATATCACTTGAATTCAGGGGACATATCACTTATTTCCGCCCGC
>JAPLGX010000173.1 GCA_026389925.1 Chloroflexota bacterium | reverse complement strand
AGACAAGGCTGGGCTTGGCCAATCCACGCGCTGCGGGCAACGCCTGCGAGTGGCGTCCCTGGATTCCCGCTAGGAGCACGCGGGAATGACGAGGATGACAATACGGGGTGCGGCGGACTCATGCGACGAGCCACCGTGGTTGCCAAGCGCAAGGGATGGCCCGTCTGCGATCACAGGTCGAACACCACCTTGATCGCATGCGTGCGGCGCTTGTCGGTCGCAGTGCGAATGGCCTGGCGATATTCCGCCAGCGGGAAGCGATGGGTGATCAGGTCCTCAATGCGCATGCGCCCGCTGCGTTGGAATTGGATAGCCCAGTCGAAATCGTGCTGGCGCGTGCCCTGCCACTCGCTGGTAGCATGCGTTTTGGAGCCGATCAGATCCACCTCCTGATACCAGATCGGGTTGAGGTCCACCCGCAGCAGCGAGAGGTCGATGCCCACCAGCACCACGGTGCCGCGCGCGCGCGTCCAGCGCAATGCATCGGTGATCGAGGCGGCACTGCCCACACAGTCGTAGACCACGTCGAACCCGCCCATCAGCATGCCGCGGTTGAGCAGCGCGGTGTAGGCGTGCGCACCGGTGAGACGGGCCATCTGGGCATACACCTCGCCGCCGGTCACCACCTCATCGGCGCCGCAATGCCGCGCGGCCTGGGCTTGGTGCGGATGACGCGCAAGCGCGGTGAGCCGCGCGCGCGGGCGGAAGGCGCGCACGGCCTGCATCGTGAACAGGCCGATGATTCCGGCGCCCAGGACGAGCACCCGTTCCTGCGCACCCGGCGGGCGGCGCAGCACGCCGTGGATGGCCACCGACATTGGCTCAACCATTGCCGCCTGATCGTCGCTGAGGTCCTCGGGCACCGGGTAGACGTTGCTGGCATGCGCGGTGTATCCGTCACTCCACCCGCCCCCGAGGCCCACCGTGCCGGCGGCGTTTTCACACAGATTGGGCAGCCCGGCCTGACAGAATCTGCACACCGGGTCGAGACCCAGCTCGCGGCAGCTGGCGCCGCTCTCGCGATGCTCCATGACCACGCGCTGCCCGGCGTGCAGCTTTTTCACTTGCGGCCCCACCTCCACCACCTCGCTCACCACCTCGTGCCCGAGATAGAAGCGCGAGTTGCCCGGCAGCGCGGCCGGTCCGATAGCCGGGTCCGCATGCACAAAAAACAACGAAAGGTCGGTGGCGCAGATGCCGCACACGCGGTTGCGCACGCGCACGCCGTTCGGCCCCGGGAGCGGCGGTTGGGAGAGCTCGACCATGCGCGCCGGCGAGAGCGGGCTGAAGGCTACACCGGGCCACACCGGGCGCAGCGCCTTGACCGCGAGCATCTTGGGGATGTTCTTGTCGACGTAGATGGTGCGCATGAGGGTCCCTCCTCGAGACGATCCCGATCAGGGGTTGCTGCCCAATGCTGCGGCGCAGGACCGGCACGCGGTGAGTGCGAAGCGGCATTGGGCGGCGGGGACAAGGGCGGCTACGAGAGTGTGGCGCGCACGGCGTGGCACAAGGCGCACGCCGGGTCATCGCACAAAAGCGCGGCGGGATCCTGGCGCATCCATGCAGCCGCGGTGTGCAGCAGGTCGCGCAAGGGTATGGCTTGCAGATGGGCCGAGCCCAGCCAGGCCTCGCGCGCGATGCCGCGCAAGCGCGGGGCGATGGGTGCAAACCCGCGCGAACATCCGGGGAAGGCCGGGCACTCGACCACGCCCTCGGCCGTGAGGGCCCAGCGCAGGAACTGCTTGCGCCCTGCGCGCTGCGCCGCGAGGTGCAGCGCCACGTTGGCGGTGTGGTCGGCACCCAGCAGGACCACCTCGCCGCCGCGCGCGGCCAGCTCGGCGATTGGGCCCCACGGATCGGTCAGGGACTGCTTGGCAAGCAGTTCATCGGCTTCGATGCCGACAAACGACAGTATTGGGTGGCTCGAGCGGTGCGCGCCGTGCACGCGGCGCAACGCATCGGGCAGCGGGCCGAGCGAGGTATGCGCCGGCATGTCGCCGTGGAAGAATTCGGCTTCGGCGTTGGCCTCGGAGGTACTGCGGTAGGCCATGCCGTTGCCCTCCGGCCCGAAGGGCGGCGTGACCATCGTCTGCAGGGTGAAGGCGGGTGCCAGCACGGCTGCGCTCGAGGCCAGGAGCGCGCCGGCGAGCGAGGAGATATCGCCGCGCACCTCATCCAGCCACTCCGGCGCGCCTACGGCCAGCACCGGCACGCCCGGCTCGAGGCCGAGCTCGCGCAAAGCATGCACCGCGTCGCGATAGCCCAGGCTGGGCGCCATTCAGGCTCCGTCGGGCACGCGCATGCTGCGGTCGTAGATGGCGTCCTCAGCATGCATGTATCCGAGTATGCCGAGGCTGGCCAAGAGGCGCAACGGCTCGGGCGGCCACGGGATGACGCGCCGGTTGACGAAAAACGCTTGTGTGCGCTCGCTATTCTTTTCCAGCAGCAGGTCGGCCAGTGTCCAGCCGTTGAGGTGAGTGAGGGAGACGCCGTGCCCCATGCAGCCCAGGCTGTAGGCAACACGTTGATCGCCCAGGTAGCCCATAGCGGGGATCATCTGAACCGGTACCGAGACCGGCCCGCCCCAGCGGTGAGTGAAGCGAATGTCGCGCAAGACGGGGAACAACTGGCGCACATCGGCCTCGAGCTTGGCGAAGGTATCCGGGTTCTCGTCACGATCCATATCGCCGCCGACGGCCAGGCTGACGTCGCGCCCGCCCATCAGCACGCGATTATCCCGGGTGAGGCGGTAGTAGTGTACCAAATTGCGCGCGTCTTCTATCCCCTGGCGCTGGCGCCAACCGATCTCAGCGAAGTGCCCAGGGCGCAGCGGCTCGGTGAGCACGATGTGTGTGAACGCGGGCACCTGCTTGCGGCGCAGCATGGGAATGAGATGCGAGTAGGCATTGGTGGCCAGGGCGAGCTTCGAGGCGATGGACCTTGCCCTGCGGGCTG
Source organism: Chloroflexota bacterium (assembly GCA_026389925.1). Classification (GTDB taxonomy): domain Bacteria; phylum Chloroflexota; class Anaerolineae; order Anaerolineales; family RBG-16-64-43; genus RBG-16-64-43. Next base: position 17,655 of record JAPLGX010000173.1, on the reverse strand, counting down.
TGGATGAGCAGCCCGCCCGCGTGGCGTTCGATGGCGGTGCCCGGCGTGTGCTCGAACACCTGCACCCCCATCGAGAGGATGAGGCGCTTGAGCTCCCAGGCCAGCTTGGCCGGGTTCACCAGGCCGCAGCGCGGCTCGCGCCACGCGCCGAGGTACAGTGGGCTGTTCACTTCACGGCGCGTCGCCTCGGCATCGATCCACTCAATGCCCTCCAACCCGAGGCGCTGCGCAAGTTCCACCTCCTCGTGAATGCGCTTGGCGTAAAGAGGCGTGGTGGCGACGCGCAAGAAGCCGGGGCGTTCATAGTCGCACTCCAGCTTGTGCTCGCGCACCAAGCTCTCCAACAGTTCCACCGCCTGCTCCATGTAATGGTGTGCCTGGCGCGCCTTCTCCTTGCCGAACAAGGAAGCCGTCACCGACAGGCTCAGCCCGAAGAGGGTCATGGAGAAGCCGCCGTTTCGGCCGGAGGCACCGAAACCGATCACCTCGCTCTCGAGCAGGGCGACCCGCAGCGACGGTTCGGCCTTCTTGAGGAAATACGCCGTCGCCAGGCCGGTGTAGCCGCCACCGAGCACGGCCACGTCAACCGTCAGGTCGCCCGCGAGCGACGGATTGGGCGTGTATGGAGCGCTGGAAAGCCAGAAGGACTTATCGGCAAACGAGGTGGAGGCCGGTTGTGAGATGGGCATGTGTCTCTCCAAGGTGGACACGCTAGGCGCCAAGGCGCCTGAGCCGCGGGAGATGGCGGGGGCCCGGGTTCACTGAGGTGGAGGTGTGACCTCCTTTGGAGAGGAGCGCGCGGTCGGTCGGTGCCCGAGCCGCGCGCGCGGGCCGGGACGAGAGCTGGGGAGGCTGGGCTTGCCCTCTACTCCTCCGCGATCTCGCTGCGCTTCTTGCCCTTGCCGAGTTGAACCGATCGCTGAAAGGCGGCCCACACCGCGCGTGAGAGCGCGGTGCGCACGCCGGCCTTTTCCAAATAGTAGAGCGCCTCGGCCGAGGTCCCGCCCGGCGAGGTGACCTGGTTGCGCAACCGGGCCAGATGCTGAGGCGTATGTAGAGCGTACTCGACCGAGCCTTTGACCGTCTGCAGCACGAGCTTCTCCGCCAGGTAACGCGGGAAACCAAGATGCACGCCAGCGTCGACCAGCCCTTCCATCAACAAGAAGACGTAGGCCGGGCCGGTGCCCGAGAGCGCCGTGGCCATATCCAGGTAGTCTTCATCCTCGACGAAGACTTCCTCGCCGAGGGCGCCCAACACGGCGCGCGCCTGCTCGCGCTGGGCCTGGCTCACGGCAGTTGATGCGGTCCACACGGTCATCCCTTGCCCGATCTGGGCTGGGGTGTTGGGCATCGAACGCACCAGGCTGGCGTGGTTGAGGCCCTGGGCCAGGGCGGTCAGGCGCGCGCCGGCAACGATTGAGAGCCCCAAAGCCTTCTCCGGGATGCGCCCGGCGAGTTGGGTCAGCACGCCGGGCAACACCTGCGGCTTGACCGAGAGCACAACCAGGTCCGCGCCCTGCAGCGCAGCCAGGTTGTCGCTGGTGACCTGCACGCCGTAGGCCGAGGCCAATTCGGCGCCGCGCTCGGCGCGCGGGCCGGAGGCAATCACCGCGCCCGGCGCGACCAGACGCTGGGCAAGCATGCCCTTGATCATCGCCTCGGCCATCGTGCCCGAGCCGATGAAGCACACCTGGCTGAAGTTCAACATCTCACTCCTCCCACTCCCACAAAGCGAGGGCATCCATGAATTCGTGCGCGGTGAGATCCAGATGCACCGGCGTCACTGAGGCGTAGCCCTGCGAGAGGGCCCAGAAGTCGGAGCCCGCCTCCGAGATGCCGGTGGGCGGCGGGCCGCCGATCCAGTAGTAGGGTTTGCCGCGCGGGTCGAGGCGCCGCACCAGTTCATCGCGGTAAACGCGCAACCCCTGGCGTGTGATGCGCACGCCGCGGAGCTTCTCGTAGGGCAGGCAGGGGACGTTGAGGTTGAGCAGCGTATCCTTGGGCAGGCCGTGGGCCAGCACCTGGCGCGCCACGCGCTCCGCCATGCGCGCAGCGGGCGTGTAGTCGCACGGTTCGGTCTGGTCTTCGGGGAGGTCGAGCGAAACGGCCACCGCCGGCACGCCGCTGATCACGGCCTCCATCGCGGCGGTGACGGTGCCCGAGTAGGTCAGGTCGTGGCCGACGTTGATGCCAGCGTTGATGCCCGAGACCAACAGGTCGATCTTCTCCGGGATGATGCCGAGCATCGCCAGCGCGACGCAGTCGGAGGGCGCGCCGTCGGAGGACAGCGCGGGCGTGCCGTCCGCAAGATGCACGTGCTTCACGCGCAGTGGTTTGTGCAGCGTCTTGACGTGGCCGCTGGCCGACCAGTTGTGATCGGGCGCGAGCACCGACACCGTGCCCAGTGGGCGCAGCGCCTGCGCTAGGGCCAGCAGGCCGGGCGAGGTAATGCCGTCGTCGTTGGTCACCAGGATGTGGGTCACGGCCCCTCCCGCCTCAGACAGCCTTCGCGCTCAATCGGACTTGACCGGGCCGAAGATGGCCTCCAGGCGCACAAGCACCTCCGGCGTGAGCTGCGGCACGAGCTCGGCCGCGGCCAGGTTCTCGTGCACCTGCTCGACGCGCGAGGCGCCGGTGATGACGCTGCTCACGGTCGGCGTGCGCAAGCACCAGGCAATCGCCAGTTGGGCGGGCGAGAACCCCAGCTCGCGCGCCAGGGCGGTATACGCACGCGCCTTGGTCAAGCGCTCCTCGGTCAGCGTCTCCTCGCGCAGCCATTCGTAACCGTGCAGCGTGGCGCGCGAGCCTTGTGGGATGCCGTCGTTGTACTTGCCGGTGAGCAGGCCAAAGGCCAGCGGGCTCCATGTGGTGAGCCCGATGCCCAGGGTGTCGCACACCCACTTGAGGTCGCGCTCGACTCGCGCGCGGCGGTACAGGTTGTACTGCGGCTGTTCCATCGTCGGCGGAACGCCGCCGATCCCGCGCGCCAGCCCGTGGGCGGCGGCGATCTGCGCCCCGGTCCACTCGCTGGTGCCCCAGTACAGCACTTTGCCCTGGCGCACCAGGTCGCTCATCACGCGCACCGTCTCCTCCACCGGCGTCTCCGGGTCGAAGCGATGGCACAAGTACAGATCGACGTAATCGGTGCCCAGCCGCTTGAGCGAGGCGTGGATCGATTCGAAGATGTGCTTGCGCGAGAGGCCGCGCGCATTCGGGTTCTTGCTGCCCGGGAAGAAGACCTTGGTCGAGAGCACGACGTCGGTGCGCGGCAGCCCCTTCACCGCCTTGCCCACCACCACTTCGGCATTGCCGTTGGCGTAAATGTCGGCGTTGTCGAAAAAGGTCACCCCGCGCTCGAAGGCGGCCTGCACGCAGCGCGTGGTCACGTCTTGATCCACCTGGCCGCCAAAGGTGACCCAGGCGCCCAGGGAAAGTTCGCTGACCTTAAGTCCGGAACTGCCCAGACGACGGTAATTCATACTGTGACTCCTCAGGAATGGCGGCGGGTCGAACCTCAGGTGGAAGGCGCGGCCGCCGGCGGGGGGAATGCGGTGATTATACTTGCCGCCCCTCCAGCGGCTTGACCATATAGTGGAAGCCGTGGTAACCCGCCGCGCGCGCGTAGCGCGCCAAGGTAAATGTGGCGGCCACGTGATACCCCAGGCGCTCATAGAGGCGTTGCGCGTCCGGGTTGGTGAGATCGACCGAGAGCGAGCACGCGCGCAGGCCGAACTCGCGCGCCTGGCGTTCAGCCTCTGCCAACAGGCCTGTGCCCAACCCGCGATGGCGCCAGGCAGGCGCAACGCTCAACGTGTCGATGCACAACTCATCGCGTGCGGCTTCGGGCCGAAGCAAGAAGGGCAACCAGCGCGAGGCGAAGCGCAGCCCATTGGCGAGGCCCGCATGGCGGGTCATGGCGGGCACGACCCCCCACGTGAGACGAAGCAGGCGATGGCCCGGGATGGTGAGCAAGAGCCCCGCCACCTCTTTGCCGCCCTGCGCGACCGTTGCATACATGTGGCTGAAGCGGTGGCCGCGCTCTGCGTAGAGCGCCGCGAGCAGCGCCTCGGTTCGCTGCCCATCTGGCTGGCAAAACATGTAGTGGGCGAAGCTGCCCCACGCGGCGTAGATGAGCCGTGCAGCATCGCCGGCATCCCCTGCATTCGAAGGCCGATACGAAGACCCATTGTTGATTGGCGAGCGCGTTAACGAGTCCGCAGTTGGCATGGTTGTCTCGCGCCCGGTGCATGTCGGAGCCAGTCGGTGCATCAGGCGGTGGCATCGGGATTATACGAGAGGGCTGGCTTGCCACTACGCTCAGCGAAAAACGATGGAGCCTGGCGGACGCCTTGGGCGTCTGACATCTAGGCACACGATCGCCTCGCGCGGGGAGGAGTCATGCCAATTGACAGATGGAATGCTGTTCGCGGGATCGCGGCGCTCGCGCTTGCAGCCGGCTGCACGCTAACCGCGCCGGTTCCGCGCAACTTCGAGGAATGTGAGCGGGCAGGCTACCCGGTGATGGAGAGTTACCCGCGGCGCTGCGCCGTCCCAGGCGGGCCGACGTTTCCCGAGTCATATGCCATGCCGCCCGAGATCACCCCGGTGCCGCAGACGCCTGAGCGCATCGGCGAGCCATCCGGCGCCTGGGCCGAGGGCTGCGTCGCGATTGAGGCGCTCACGGTCGAGCGCATGGGCGGGGATCCGACGCGGGTGGGTGTGCGCCTGCACAGCACGCTGGGCGACCCGTGCACCCGGCTCTTCCCCATCCGCCAGGATTACTCCGACCATCGTGTGTCGCTCGATGTGCGCGCGTGGCAGGAGGCGGGCCTGGCCTGCATTGCGGTCATCGAACCGCTCGATCTGCTGGTCCTGCTCGAGCAGCCGCTCACGGCAGGGACGTGGACAATCGAGGCCGGCGACATCTCAACGGAATACGAGGTGCCTGGCCTGGCGGACTAGGCTAGGCACGCGACCCCTCGTGTTCGTGATCGTCATTCCCGCTGCGAGCACGCGGGAATCCAGGAACCCCTTCGGCCGCAATGCTTCAATCGCATGGGTACGCCGGTCCTTGCCTTGTCTTGATCGTCATTCCCGCGAGTTCGTAGCGGGAATCCAGGTGATCATGCGATTGGGGAAAGCAGAACCGCCACGCCCGTGGCCATTGTTCATCCTTCGTTCACGTAAAAGCAACAAGCCACATATGCGTCCTGGGTCCCCGCGAAAGCGGGGACGACGTTCTTGACTCACGCGTTGGTGGGCGGCAACAAATCGAACAAGGCGGACCCGCACCTTGTGTTCTCGCTTGTGCAGCCCTCGCGCCACACCTATACAAATCGCCTCGCGGGCGATAGAATGCCGGCACCCTGGCGGAAATCGCCGGGCATGAGGCGCAATGAAGAATCCCACCCGCGATCGTATTCATCCGCCGGCCGAAGGCAGCGAAGGCGCCCCCGCGCGTCCGCTGCGCCGGCCGGAATGGATCAAAGTGCGCGGCCCCAGCGGGGAAACCGTCGACTGGCTGCGCGGGCTGATGCGTTCGAAGACTCTGCACACCGTGTGCGAGGAGGCCATGTGCCCCAATATGGGCGAGTGCTGGGGCTCGGGCACGGCCACCTTCCTCATGATGGGCGATGTCTGCACGCGCTCCTGCGGTTTTTGCGACATCAAGCACGGCCGCCCCGGGCCGCTCGACATGCTCGAGCCGGAACGCGTGGCCCAGGCCGTCAAGGCGATGAACCTGCGCCACGCGGTCATCACTAGCGTCAACCGTGATGAACGCAAGGACGGCGGCGCGCCGATCTTCGCCGCCGTCATCCGCCGCATCCGCGAGATCCACCCGGGCTGCTCGATCGAGGTGCTCATCCCGGATTTCAAGGGCGGTCTGGATGCGCTGCGCATCGTCGTCGAGGCGCGCCCGGAAATCCTCAATCACAACGTCGAGACCGTGCCGCGCCTGTTCCGCAAGGTGCAGCCGCAGGATCGCTACGAGTGGGCCGGGGCGACGCTCAGCAACGCCAAGCGCATCGATCCCGAAGTGCTGACCAAATCCGGCATCATGCTCGGGCTGGGTGAGACCTTCGACGAAGTGGTCGCGGTGATGCGCGACCTGCGCATGTGGGGGGTCGAGATCCTCACCCTCGGCCAGTATCTGCAGCCCTCGAAGCGCCACCTGCCGGTCGAGCGCTTCTACACGCTGGATGAGTTTGCCGAATTGCGGCGCATCGGGCTGGAGGAATTGGGTTTCCGCTGGGTGGAATCCGCGCCGCTCGTGCGCTCGTCGTACCATGCCGAGGCGCAAGTGTGCGCGCTCTCGATTGTCCATCGCAAGCTGTGGGAAACACCTGCGGCGGCGAGCGCGGCAGGTTGAGCCAGCCGAACGGAATCACAAAGCGCACACCTTGAGGTGTGCGCTTTCTTCTTGTTCCAGGCTGCGGGCAAATGTGGCGGCGAACGAGGATCAATCTGGTAACGGAGCAACCATCAAGGCGCCTCGCCTGCATTCGCGCCTCCTCTCTCATTGCGAGCCCCGATCTGTGGGGCGTGGCAATCTAGGAGACTCTCGGGATGGTCGGATCTCCAAGATTGCTTCGTCGGGCTGCGCCCCCCTTGAAATGAGAGCAGGGGCACGCCATGGCGTGCCCCAACAACTGCTACGACGAATTCGTGAAAGCATCAGTGGGGACATGGGGCTGATCTTCGGCCCCATGTCCCCAAGAAGAAGAACCTCCCCTCCCCGCATCGTGGGGAGGGGATAACGGGGAGGGGTCATACTTGGTGCGAACGCGCACAATGCATGATGGGCGCCGTTGAATGGTGGCACCGGGAGTCAGCCGACGAATAACCGCGTCACCTGGCGGTCAAGCTTGCCCATCGGGTAGCGCGCCAGGTCGCGGGCGCGCGCCCAGCGCACATCCGCCGCCTCAATCGCGCACGGCGTGCCGCTCACCAGCGTGCACTCAAACACGTGAAGCGTCACGCTGTAGTGGCTGTACGCATGGTCGAGCGCGCCGCGCTCGCGACCCACGCGCACGCGAATCCCCAATTCCTCGCGCAACTCGCGCCGCAGACACGCCGCGAGCGTCTCGCCGCGCTTGCGCTTCCCGCCCGGGAACTCCCATAAGCCGCCGAGCAGTGCCTTGGCCGGGCGCTGGGCAATCAGCACCCGATCCGCGCGGCGCACGATGCCGCACGCTACACCTAAGTGCGGCACGCGCCGTGCGACCCGCGGCCGCGGTCGCAGCGCCTGCGTCCCGCGCGTGTTCGCGCGGCATGCCTCGCGCAGCGGGCAGCGTGCGCATTGCGGCGCGCGCGGCGTGCATAACGTCGCACCCAATTCCATCAGCCCCTGGTTGAACCCGCACGGGTTGCGCGCGGGCATCATGCGCGCCGCAAGTCCCAGCAGCTGCGCCTCGCCGCGCGCCGAGCGCGCATCGCCCGCGTAATCGTCCAGCCGCGCGAGCACGCGGCGCGTATTCCCATCCAACACCGGCACCACCTCGCCAAACGCGATCGAGGCAATCGCGCTTGCGGTGTATCGCCCGACTCCGGGCACTCGCTGCCATGCCTCGGCCGTCGTGGGCCACGCAGCCTCGGGCAGCGGTGCCATCGCGCGCGCCGCGCGATGCAGGTTGCGCGCCCGCGCGTAGTAGCCCATGCCCTCCCACGCGCGCAAGACCTCGCGCAGCGAGGCGCGCGCCAGCCTCGCGCGGGTCGGGAAGCGTTTGAGGAATCGCGTGTAGTAGGGGATGACCTTCGCCACCCGGGTCTGCTGCAGCATGACCTCGCTGACCCAGATGGCATACGGGTCGCGCGTGCGCCGCCAGGGCAGGTCGCGCGCGGCGCGCGCGTACCAGCGCATGAGGCGCGCCACGGCGGCACGCGATGGATCGCGGCGGGCCATCTAGACCAGCCTCAGCTGCGAGCCCTCGGGCGTCTTGGTCACTTCGATGCGGGCGGGGAACGCGTCGCGCAGCTCGTCGAGATGGGTGACGACCAGAATGCGGTCGAAATCAACCTGGATGGAATTGATCGCCGCCACCAGTCGCTCGCGCCCCAGCGCATCCTGCGAACCGAAGCCCTCATCAATGAAGAGCGCGCGCAATTGCGCGCCCGCGCGCCGCGCCAGGAGCTTGGAGAGCGCCACGCGCAACGCGAAGTTGATGCGGAAGGCCTCGCCGCCCGAGTACATCTCGTAGGCGCGCGTGCCCAGCCCGTCGGAGATGATGATCTCGAGCGTCTCGCGCGTCTCGCCGCCCTTGGTCTCGCGCTGCGTCTCGAGGCGCAACATCATCTGGCCCTCGGTCATCTTCGCGAGCAGTGCGTTGGCCACCTCTTCCACCTCGGGCACCACCGTTTCGATGATCATGTTGGGCACGCCGCGGCGGCCGAACGCCTCGCGCAATTCCTCGAGCAGCACCATCTCGTCGCGCTGCGCGTGCGCCTCGGCCTCGAGCGTGCGGCTCTGCGCCTCGAGCGCATCCAGCGCGGCGAGCCTCTGGCGCGCGCCGCCCACCCGTTCATCCGCCATGCGTTTGGCGAGGCGCGCTTGCTCGAGCGTCCTGCGCAGCTGCTCCGCTTCCGCCAGGCGCCGCGCCAGGTCGCCGGACTCGCGCTCGCGGGTTTGCTGCAACGCTTCGGCCTCGGCCACCGCCTTCTGCCACTTGGCCACGCGTGCCTCCGCCGCCGGCAGCTTCTCGGCCGCCTCCTGCGCCGCGCGCGCGGCCGCCTCCATCTCCGCGATGCGCCGCTCGAGCGCGGGCAGTCCATCCATCTGCCGCCGCAGCGCGGCCATTTCGGTTTGCAGCGCGCCAAGCGCGTTGGTCACCTCTTGCAGCCGCGCCTTATTGGCCTTGAACCTCTCGCGCCGCGCCTCGACCTCCGCGTGCAGCTCGCGCACGATCGCGCCGCGGTGCTTCTCGTCGAGCGGCTGGCCGCAGGTGGGGCATTGCGGTTCGCGCGCCGCCTCCAGCGTCTGGATGCGCGCTTTGATCGGCTCGGTCTCCGGCGCGAGGCCCGCGTTCTCGCCGCGCAGTGTGCCCGCGAGCTCGCCGAGCTGCTTGGATTTCTCGTTCGCCTCCTCCCACAGCTTGCGAGCTGCCTGCGCCTCGTTGCGTTGGCGTTCAAGTTCGTTGCCTCGATTTTCCATTGCATGGCGGTCGGCCTTCATGCGCAGCGCCTCCGCCTCGCGCAGGGCTTCCTGCACCTCGTGACGGTCCGCCGTTAGCCTCGCGCGCAGTTCGGCCTGCTGCTTCTCGATGTTGGCGCGCATGAGCTGCACTTGTTCGACCGCCGCCCAGGCTTGCTCGAGGCTCGCGAGGTGCGAGGCCTGGGCCTCGGCTTCGTGCTGCGCTGCATTCAGCTCGCCCTGATATTCGGCGCGGCGCTCGACCGCGCGCCGGATTTCCTCGAGGCGCAGGTCGATTCGCGCAGCGGCCTCTTTCGTCGCGCGCAGGCGATCCTTCGCGCGCTCTTCGAATTCCTGCCAGCGGTCCAACCCAAGGATTGTGGCCAGGATCTGAATGCGTTGCACGGGTGGCTTGGCGGTGAACTCATCCGCGCGGCCCTGCGCCAGGTATGCCGAGTTGACGAACGTGTCATAGTCGAGGCGCAGGAGACTCGTCAGCCGGTCCTGCGTCTGCCTTAGCGTGTGCTCCGATAGGCTGCGCCAATCGCCCGATGAAGCATCAAGAGCTTGCAGCTCGAGCAGCGAGGTGCCCACCTTGCCCTCGGCCCGCCGCTGGCGGATGACCCGATAGCGCTGGCCCGCGAGCTCGAACTCAAAGACCACGCGCATCTCCCGTTCGCGCTGGTAGATCAGGTCGTCGGGCGATGAGCTGCGCGCCTTGCCCCACAGCGCCCAGGTGATCGCGTCCAGCAGCGACGACTTGCCCGCGCCGTTCTCGCCCGAGATGCACGCGATATGGACCCCCTCCAGGTTGAGCGGGTCGGGGTCCTTGTACGCGAGGAAGTTGTGCAGCTCGAGACGAAGAGGGATCATGTGCGCGATGTACCTCGGTGGCCGCTATGCGGCACGAACAAATGCGCAGGAAGAGCAATGCCCAGAGCTAATGCTGGAGAGGGCATAGCATGCCTTACCGTTGACCGGCTGCGGGCGGGATGCGCACGGATCCCCGCGCCCGTCCGAGCCGCATCGTGTGTGTCCGCATGCGGTCGCAATTTCGCTGGCATTCCACGCCGATGCATGATCGACCGCCCTGCCCTCACGCCGAAGGCAAGCCCCCCGATAACCTCTTCCCCCCCACATCGTGGGGAGGGGTCGTTGCTCTATCCAAAGCCGAAAGATTGCGGGCATTCTCTGTGTTCCGTCAACAACCTAGCGGCTGCTGTCCGGATCTGATTCGAGCAGCGGCTCGGCCGCGGCCAAAAGGCGCGCCAGGCGCTCAGGTGGCGTGCTGCGCAGCGCGAAGTAGCGCTCGAGCAACTCGCGCGGGGTCAGGCTTTCGGCGGCATCATTCCCTAGCCGCGCGCGCACCGGCGAGGTGATGTCCTTGTCGATCGAGAGGTGCGAGGCCGCGGACAGGGCGCGCTCGACCGCGCGCGCATCAAATTGGGCGAGCTGGTCGTGGCGCAGCGTGACGATGGCGCGTACGACGGCGCCCGCGACCTCATCTGCGCGCGCGGCGAGGGTGCTCACGGCGTGCGCGGTGGGGTCCTCCGCGCCCTGCAGGTCCACTCGCAGGGTGATGAACGGCCGGGCGTGGACGGGCACAAAGATCATGCGCGTCGCGCCGCGCGCGAGCTCGACCCAGCAGAAGCCCTTGGCTTCCTTCTCCTCGCCGAAGTCGATGCGCTCGAGCGAGCCGGAATAGGCCAGGATCGGTTCGCCGGGCGCGTTGCCCGCGAGAACCTGGTGGCGGTGGATGTGGCCGAGGGCGATGTAATCCCACGCCGGCGTTGCGAGGATCGAGCGCGAGACGCTGACATCGCGGCCGAGCATCACGCTGCGCTCCGAGCCGTAGCGCGCTTCGCTGACCGAGAAGTGGCCGGCCAGGACGCGTGGCATGTCGGCGTCGCTCGCGACCTGGGCCAACTCGTCGATCGTGTCGATCACCGCCGCGCGCAGTGCCTGGTCGAGTTCCTCGATCGACTTGCCGCGGTGCTCCTCGTCGCTCAGCAGCCGGTTGCGCGTGGGGTATGGTACCCAGGCGAGGAACACCGGCCCGCGGGCGGTCTCGACGACCCGGCTCTCGGCCTTGTGGCCGACGATGATGTTGGGCACCTCAAGCGCGCGGAAGATATCAACGGATGTGGCCTTTTGGGTCGAGCCGGGCAGATCGTGATTGCCGACCAGGAGCAGCGTGGGCACGCGATCGGCCAGGCGTTTGATACGCCGGGCGAACTCGCGCTGCTGCGTGGGTTCGGGGTCGCGCGTCTTGAAGGCGTCGCCGGCGAAGACCGCGAGGTCCGCCTCGTGCGTGAGCGCGTACTCGACGACCTCATCCAGCCGATCGAGGAAATCGCGCACGCGGCTGGAGGTGCCGGTGGCCGGATCGAGCTTGCCGTAGTTTTCCATGCCGACGTGCAAGTCGGCGAAATGCACGAGGCGGATGGGGGCAGGCATGGAGAGGATTCTATCAGTGCGCGCCGGTCACCCCCAACCGATCTCTACCTATAGGCGAGCAGGCCGAAGAGCGCTGCGCCGAGGATGACGAGCGTGGGGTTGATCGAGGTGCGCACGAGCAGGGCGAAGGCGACGAGGGCGAGCGCGGCCTTATCCCAGTTGCGCGCGAAGAGTTCGGGCAGCGACGTGCCTGCGGAGGCGAAGGCGGTGCGGCCCATGTCGTAGGCGATCCACAGGAGCAGCGCGACGACGAGCGGGCGGACGGCGGTGAGCATGGCGTGCATGCGCGGGCCGTCTTTGATGCCGAAGAAGAAGATGATCATGACCAGCATGAGCAGCGTGGTGGGGAGCACCGTGCCGGTGACGGCGGCGAGGGCGCCCACGATGCCGGCTCGCCGTCCCACGAGAACAGCACCACGCGGGTGAAGACAAGGAAGATGCGGAAGAGGAGCACGAGGAGGACTCCGGAGGCGCGACTGCGCCGCGAAGAACGAGATTACGGCTCGCCGAGGAGGGGTTTCTGCCCGGGATTGAACACTCTGTGGTGGGGCCGAGCTAGACGAGCTCGCTCATGGCCGGGCTAGCCTGCATGAGACACAAGCTAGAGGGCAAATCCGCCTTGGGCCTTCGCAACCTCTCTCTCGTAGTCAGTGGCGAGTGCGGCGTAGTCATAGAATGCAACGCGGTCACGGATCTCACGAAGCGCGCTCAGCGAGCGCTTCTGTTCAAATTCCCGTTTGCGGCTCGAGTGAGCGACGATCACCATTCTTGCATGGAAGTCGCGAAGCTCGTGGAACTTGAGGAGGGATGAGTGCATGGCCGTGGAGTGCTCAACCTCAAACAGGCTGTGAGGCATCAGGTGGTCGTTGAACCAACTTACATCAACAGTTGAGAGCCGGTGCAGGAGCGGTTCGTAGGGGAATGCGGGACGCTCCTTCAACGAGCGCAACTCGTCGAGCGGCCTGGCGACACAGAGCTTGTTCTTATCCTGATTTGGTATGTAATGTTGAAAGGCCACGGAGATTGCCGATCTCAGTGAGCAGGCCTTGGAAGAAGGAATGCCCCTGTTCGGTTTCACCTTCGCGCGAGGGTTTGGACGTCTCTTTTTCGAGCCCCAGACAAACTTTGTGCGACCTGAGGGCCCAAAGGCCTGGGCGGACCTTAAAGATCTCAGGAGGGGTCTGGACTGGACAATTCGCCTGATGGAGGCGAACAGGGTTCTCGTAGCCCACTTACATCCAGGGACTCGCATGACGTCCCGGTAAAGTTGGCCGAGGGTCGCCTGTCCTCCCAGCTTCCCAAGCGTGAGAATGACAGCTTCGTCCTGTTTCATTTCACGGCAAACTTTGCCATCCTGGCGGCCCGCTAACCACGACGCACGCGCGAGCCCGTGGTTCCTGGTCGCCTCGCCTGGCCACGAGTGGTACTGCAAGATCGAAGAGATCATACGTCCGTTGCGTGGGGGATCTGCGTTCCGAGTGAAGGGCGGAGCTGCGGTGTAATGGCACGAGCCTCAAGGAGGAGCACTGCATCCATATGCCCCCTCTCCCTTGCCAGTTCCACCGGCGTTTTGCCATCATCAGTCAGCGGAGAGACCTCCGCGCCATGGTCAAACAGGCGTGTGCACGAGGTCGAGGTTTCCGTTCTGCGCCGCGGCGTGCAGCGGCGCAAAGCCCCCTCCTGGCGCGCGTTGACGTCCACGCTGTGCGCAATGAGCGCCAGTGCAATCCGTGTCTGGTCGGCGGCCGCCGCCGAGTGCAATGGCCGAACGCGCATCTTGTTGTGCGCCTCAGCGTCTGCTTCGGCGCCCGCGGCGAGGAGCATCTCGGCAACCTCGGGCTGGCCAAAGAACGCCGCGAGATGCAGCAGCGTGAACCCATCTGGCGAGTAGCGCCCAATAAGATCGCGGTCTGCCGCAAGCATCGCCTTCAGCCAATCCGCCTGCCCCAGCACGCACGCCTCGAACGGGCCTATCTCAGCACCCACCTCGGCCAGGAGCCGCGCCGCGTCCGCATGCCGTGATACATCGCGAGCATGACCGCGCTCACGCCGCTTGGGTCGCGTGTATTCGCTAGCGCCGGCTGCTCGCGCACGAACCTCCGCAGAGCCCCGATATCTCCGCCGCGCACTGCACCCGGGAACTCTTGCGGCTGGGTCATCGCTATTCTCCCCTCGCCCTCTCAGGCGCCCATCTCGGCCAAGGCTTCGCGCACGTAGCGCGCGGTGAACGAGTCGGGTGCCTGCGCCACGTCCTCCGGCGTCCCCTCCGCCACAATCCGCCCGCCGCCCTCGCCGCCCTCCGGCCCGAGATCGACAATCCAATCCGCGGTCTTGATCACGTCCAGATTGTGCTCGATGACGATCACCGTGTTGCCCGCGTCGGTCAGCCGGTGCAGCACGTCGAGCAGCTTCTGGATATCGGCAAAGTGCAGCCCGGTCGTCGGCTCATCGAGAATGTAGAGCGTGCGCCCGGTCGCGACGCGCGAGAGCTCCTTGGCGAGCTTCACGCGCTGCGCCTCGCCGCCCGAGAGCGTCGTCGCCGATTGCCCGAGCTTGAGGTAATCGAGCCCCACGTCGTGCAGCGTGCCCAGCAAGCGCTTCGCGGTCGGGAACGCGCCGAAGAACTCGAATGCCTGCTGCACGTCCATGGCGAGCACCTCGGCAATCGAGCGCCCCTTGAACTTGATCTGCAGCGTCTCGCGGTTGAAGCGCGTCCCTTTGCACGCGTCGCACGTGATCCACACGTCCGGCAGGAAGTGCATCTCGACCCGCTTCTGCCCGTGCCCCTGGCAGGCCTCGCAGCGCCCGCCCTTCACGTTAAAGGAGAAGCGCCCGGCGGCATACCCCCGCGCTTTGGCCTCCGGCACCTGTGCCAGGATCGAGCGGATGTCGTCGTACACGCCGATGTAGGTGGCTGGGTTCGAGCGCGGCGTGCGTCCGATCGGGTCCTGCGTGATGTTGACCACCTTGTCGAAGAAATCGAGCCCCCCGATGCGGCGGAAGGGGCCCGGCCGGTCGATCGCGCCGTGCAGCCGCGCGGCGAGCGCCGGGTAGAGCGTCTCCGCAATCAGCGACGACTTGCCCGAGCCCGAGACGCCGGTGACGCAGGTGAACAGCCCCACCGGGAAGCGCACGTCGATGTTCTTCAGATTGTTATGGCGCGCGCCATGCAGCACCAGCCAGTGATCGTTGGGGCAGCGCCGCCCGTTGCACGCGCCGGCCTGGGCCGTGCCTGCCGCAACCTTGAGCTCGCCGCGAAGGTACCGCCCGGTGAGCGAGGCGGGGTTGCGCGCAATCGCCGCCGGCGTGCCGGTGGCCACGATGTGCCCGCCTTCCACCCCCGCGCCCGGGCCGATGTCCACGACCCAATCGGCGGATTGAATCGTCTCGCGGTCGTGCTCGACGGTGATGACTGTGTTGCCCAGGTCGCGCAAGCGCAGGAGCGAATCCAGGAGGCGCCGGTTGTCGCGCGCGTGCAGCCCGATCGACGGCTCGTCGAGGATGTACATCACGCCGACAAGTCCGGAGCCGATCTGCGAGGCCAGGCGGATGCGCTGGCCTTCGCCGCCCGAGAGCGAGGGCGCGGCGCGCTCGAGCGTCAGATAGTGCAGCCCGACATTGAGCAGGAACTCGAGGCGCGCGCGGATCTCCTTGATCACTTCGCTGGCCACCGTCTCTTGATTTGCGGTGAGGTGCAGCGCGGAGAAGAAGTCCATGGCCTGGGCGATCGACATGGCTGCGATCTCGATGATCGTCTTGCCCGCAAAGCGCACCGCGGCCGCCTCCGGGCGCAAGCGCGCGCCGTGGCAGGTGGGGCACAACTGGTAAGACATGAAGCGCGAGTACCATTCGCGCATGCTTTCCGATTGCGTCTGGTGATAGCGGCGCTCGGTGTTGGCAATCGTGCCAGCGTACGCAGAGGTCCACGACCCCTGCCCGCCGTCCTCGTTACCCCACTCCCAGCGGATCTTCACCTTCGGATCGCCGTACAGGATGCCCTCACGTACCTTCTCGGGCAGCTTCTTCCACGGCGTGTCGAGCGAGAACTTGTAGTGGCCGGCGAAGGATTTGGCCACCATGCGTGCGGTCTTGGAGGTCTTGGTCAACCCCCAACTGAGCACCGCGCCCTCGGCGATGGATTTCTCGCCATCCACGAACTTGAGCGGGTCGAAACTGTATTTCTGGCCCAGGCCGTTGCAGTCTGGGCACATGCCGAGCGGCGAGTTGAAGGAAAACATCGGCGGGGCGAGATCGGGAAAGGAAAGACCGCAGCGCGGGCAGGCATTGTGCTCGCTCATCTCGAGCGTCTTGCCGCCGGCCACGTCGACCACCACCGCGCCGCTGCCCACGCGCAGCGCCGTCTCAACCGAATCGGCAAGCCGCGAGCGGAAGTCATCATCCGGCGCGGCGGGCAGCACCAGCCGGTCGACCACCACGTCGATGTCGTGCTTGCGCGTCTTGGCCAGCGCGATCTTCTGGTCGAGATCGACCACCACGCCGTTGACCCGCGCGCGCACGAACCCGGAGGCGCGCGCCTCGTTCAGCACGTCCTCGTGAGTGCCTTTGCGCTTGCGCACGACCGGCGCGAGCAGCATCAGCCGCGTCTCAGGCCGAAGCGATAGAATCTGGTCGACGATCTGGGTCGAGGTCTGGCGCGCCACCGGCCGCCCGCAATTCGGGCAGTGGGGCGTGCCGCTGCGCGCGAACAGCACGCGCAGGTAATCGCTGATCTCGGTGACCGTGCCCACCGTCGAGCGCGGGTTCTTCGAGACCGCTTTCTGTTCGATGGCGATGGTCGGGGAGAGCCCGCCGATGTAATCGACGTGCGGCTTCTCCATCTGGCCCAGGAATTGGCGCGCGTAAGCCGAGAGGCTCTCGACGTAGCGCCGCTGGCCTTCGGCGAAGAGCGTGTCGAAAGCCAAGGACGACTTGCCCGAGCCGGAGACGCCGGTGAAGACGATGAACTTGTAGCGCGGCAGCACCAGGTCGATGTTCTTCAGGTTGTGCTCGCGCGCGCCGCGGATGACGATCTGATTGGCCGACATAATCGTGTGGTGTCGCTCTCTTGGCGGGATGAGGTGGGTGCGTCCCTTCATTCTACCGACTTGTTGCGGCCGTGGGGAGGGGGAAATACGAGCGTGGCGGCGAGGGCGCGAATTGTGTGGCAGTGCGTGGCATTCTGGCAGGCGAGGTGATGGATGAAGGTCTACTTCTCGTGCTCGCTCACCGGCGGGCGCAACGACGAGGCCATCTACGGCGTGCTGGTTGACCACTTGCAGGCGGCCGGCCATGAGGTGCTCACCGCGCATCTGGCGCGGCCGGCGGTCATGCGCGCCGAGCGGGTGGTCGACCCAGGCGAGGTCTATCACCGCGACATCGCCTGGATCGAGGAGTGCCAGGCGCTGGTGGCGGAAGTGAGCACGCCTTCGCACGGCGTCGGCTACGAGATCGCCTACGCGCTCGAACGGGGCAAGCCCGTGTTGTGCTGTTACCGCCGCGATGCGCGCGTCTCGAAGATGATTACCGGAAACGATTCGCCCATGCTGCGCGTGATTGCCTATGCCTCGCCAGACGAGGCGCTGACCCTCGTTGACCGCTTCCTTGGCGATGTGGCGTAAGGTCCGCGAAATGCTTGCGGGCGCCGCTCCACCGTCATTTCGAGGGCGCACCGCGCCCGAGGAATCTCGGCCTCAATATACACGAGCGGCGCACGAGGCATTTGTTCGTCATCCCCGCGTGCTCGAAGCGGGGATCCGGGTCCTCGTGCCTTTCGTTAGGCCACCTCGTTGGCGAATCCACTGTTAAGGCGGTGCTCAGTCTTCCCAAGCGATGAGCGCATCGCGAGCGATGGGCCTTCCTGGATTCCCGCTTTCGCGGGAGCGACGATCAATACCGTTGTGCTCGTCGTCCGCGCGAGAGCCGCGTCGCGTGCGCGGACAACCGTAAGGCGTGCTGTTCCCTCTCGCAGATGCACTTCAATGAAGGACACTCGACCAAGAGGATGACACGTTGAGCCAAGCACAAGTTATCGAACGCACCCCCTTTGTGCGCACGACCGAAAGCCTGCGCGA
>JAPLGX010000420.1 GCA_026389925.1 Chloroflexota bacterium | reverse complement strand
CGGACGACCAGGAATTCACCATCGCCGGCACGCTGGCCAAGTGGGCGCGCGCCGGGAGTGAAATTGTCTCGGTGGTGATCACCAGCGGCGACGCCGGCAGCAATGACCCCCGCCTGCGCGCAGACTCGCGGCCGGCGCTGGCACGGCTGCGCGAAGCCGAGCAGCTGGCCGCATGCCGCGTGCTGGGCGTGAAGCGAACGATCTTTCTGCACTATCCGGACGGTGAACTCGTGGCCGATCTCGGCCTGCGGCGCGCTCTGACCCGCGTCATCCGCGAAGTGCAGCCGGAGGTCGTTCTGTGCGGCGACCCGACCGCGCACTTCTACGGCAACAGCTACGTCAATCATCCCGACCACCGTGCCGCCGCTCAGGCGGCGTGCGATGCGGTCTTCCCCTGCGCCGGCACGCGCCTGATCTTCCCCGAACTGCTGGAGGAGGGGTTCGAGCCGCACAACGTTCGCAAGCTGTTCCTGCACGGGGTCGAGAAGCCGGATACCTGGATCGATATCGCCGAGACGATCGACCTGAAGATCGCGGCCCTCAAGGAGCACAAGAGCCAGGTGGGCGAGTCCGACATCGGCCGGCGCATGCGCGAGTGGGCGGCCGAAGACGGCAAAGCGCGGGGTCTCGCCTCGGCCGAAACGTACCGGGTCATAGTGCTGGTCGATGAGACCTGAGACGACATTTCTCTAACCTGACGCTGACGTGAATCTGATCTGCCCCGCCTAGAGTCAGGCTATCCCAGAACCACTGGCCGACGTTAAGGGCCGCCTGCAATCCTCTTTCTCGAGGCTTGGCCACCCGCCGGTCGCGGAGGAGTCATGAACCTCGAACGATTCACCCAACGCGCACAACAAGCGCTGCTCGACGCCCAGCAGATAGCCGTCGAACATCATCATCCGGCCATCGAGCCCGAGCATGTGCTGCTGGCCCTGGTGGGTCAACCCGAGGGTGTCGTCCCGCAGATCCTTTCGCAGGTGGGCGTCGCGCCCCAGGCGTTGATCGACGAACTCACCCGCGAAGTGGCCGCCAAACCGCGCCTGGGCACGCCCGAATCCTCGATTGGACTTTCGCGGGCGGCGGCGGATGTGCTCGGCGAGGCCGAGCGCCAAGCCGCCGCGATGCGCGACGAGTACGTGAGCACCGAGCACGTGCTGCTGGCGCTGATCGAGAAGACCCGCCTGCTGCGCAGCCACAATCTGAACCGCGAGGCCGTTCTGAAGGCCCTGGCGGCGATTCGCGGCTCACAACGCGTGACCTCCGAAAACCCGGAGGCCACCTACAACGCGCTGGAGAAGTACGGCCGCGACCTGACGGCACTGGCGCGCCAGGGCAAGCTCGACCCGGTCATTGGCCGCGAGGAGGAGATCCGCCGCGTGGTGCAAATCCTCTCGCGCCGCACCAAGAACAATCCGGCCCTGGTCGGCGAACCCGGCGTGGGCAAGACGGCCATCGCCGAGGGCTTGGCCCAACGCATGATGCGCGGCGACGTGCCGGAGGGGCTGAAGAACAAGCGCCTGGTGCAGCTCGACCTGGGCGCGCTGGTGGCGGGCGCCAAGTTCCGCGGCGAGTTTGAAGAACGTCTGAAGGCCGTCCTCAAAGAGGTGACCGAGGCCGACGGCCGTATCATCCTGTTCGTCGACGAGCTGCACACGGTGATCGGCGCCGGAGCGGCGGAAGGCGCCATGGACGCCGGCAACATGCTGAAGCCCCTGCTGGCGCGCGGCGAACTGCACCTGATCGGTGCAACGACCCTCGACGAGTACCGCAAGCACATGGAGAAGGACGCCGCCCTCGAGCGCCGCTTCCAGCCGGTGGTCATCGATGAGCCCACCGTCGAAGAAACCATCTCCATCCTGCGCGGGCTCAAGGAACGCTATGAGATGCATCATGCCGTCCGGATTTCCGATTCGGCTATCGTGGCGGCAGCCACGCTCTCGGAGCGCTACATCACCGACCGGTTCCTGCCGGACAAGGCGATCGACCTCATCGATGAGTCCGCCGCCGAGCTGCGGATCGAGATAGACTCCATGCCCGCGGAGATGG
>JAPLGX010000081.1 GCA_026389925.1 Chloroflexota bacterium | reverse complement strand
ACGTTGTGACGGAATTCACTTGACAGCCTGCGCGCTCCTTTGCGGTTCGCGATTCTTCCGTAAGCAGACTGCCGCCCCGTCTTGTGCCCCGAGGGGATTCCGGCGGCGGTTCTGTATCCGTCCCCCATTGACCGTCGAGCGTGGCGCCCTTCACGTGCGGGGACCCATCTCCCGCTGGCTCGAATCCCAGAGTCCATTCAAATCCAGGCCGCTTTCCCTCGGGCCGGATGTGGTTCTCCGATTTCAGTGTACAGAAGGTATGAGCGACTGGGTACGTCGCGCATACTCCTCCCAGGCGGGACCGAACCTTTCTGCCAGCACTTGTTCCTCGAGGCGAGCCCGCCGCGCGAAAACGACCAACGACACGAACAACAGCATGGCGACAAACCACGTTCGGTAGATCAGGAGAATACCCAGCAAGGCCACCCACCAACCGAGATACATCGGGTGGCGCACCGGGGAGTATGGGCCATCCTGGGTCAGGCGGTGTTCTGGAAGCAGGACAACCGAACGGCTGGTGCTTCTCCCCACATGGCACCAAGTGCACGCCGCGCCCACAACGTCAAACCAATCCCAACCGCAAAGAGAAGCAGAGCGGAGATGTCCAGGGCCACCTCCACCTGCGGTGTGAGATCGAGAGGGAAGGGGATCCACAGCAAGACCGCAAGGAGCGCGGCCAGGCCCAGCCCGATGATAGCCATCAACAGATTGGCCCGCAACTTGCGTCCCGGCGAACTGCTGTCGGGCACGAGGCTCACCGCGTGCCTCGTCGCCGCCCGGCCAGCCATCCTGCGAGTGTCAGGATGAAGGCCACGTAGGCGAGGACCGCCACTGCGAGAAGGTCGGTGACTAACTGCATCGTTTTCATCGCTCATTTCTCCTACGTCACGCGCCGGTCCGAGCCTCTCCGCCCCCAGGTCGGCCGACGGGGCTGGAGTTTATCCTAGCCTCCGGCGCCCCGCCGGCCCTCATGAATAGGGATAAGACTCCTAAGTGCCGCGTGAAGGAGAGGCCAATGCGCGGGAATGAAGCCTTATAGGGGGACTCGGCTTTTCGGGCTGTCGGCCGGGCCATCTGCGTGCCGACCGCAGCGCAATACTCAGAGTTGATGAGTGGGCCGGACTGCGCCGAAGCTCTTGCGTGCACCTGAGCCGGTTGGGGGGATGCGACACGAATTGCCGCACTGAGAGAAAAGATCACTCCGCCGTGGCCTCACATGCAGCCTCATGGTGCGGGAGCGACTCGGATGCAATTGCGCCCGGCATGCTTGGCTGCATAGAGAGCCTGATCGACCGAGCGCATCAGCGCCCCGTCGGTTTCTCCATCGGCGGGGAAGGAGGCCACCCCGCCCGAGAGGGTCACGCCGAATTCGCCTGCCTCGCTGCGAAAGCGCAGCTGGCTGAACGCACGACGAATCTGCTCGGCGCGCTCATGGGCACTGTCGGGCGGCATGCCTGGCAATGCCACGACGAACTCTTCGCCGCCGTAGCGGCAGGCCACGTCGCTCGACCGCGTGCGGGCCGCCAAGAGCTCCCCTAACGTGCGCAATACGTCGTCGCCGATCTCATGCCCGTAAGAATCGTTGATCGTCTTGAAATGGTCGACGTCGAGCATGATGAGCGCAAGCGGCAGGCTTCTGCGGCCGGCCAGCGCAAGTTCGCGCGGCAGTGTCTCCTCCAAGTACCGCCGGTTGAACAGCCCGGTCACGGTATCGCGGATGGCCTGCTCGCGCAGCTCGCTTTGCAGCGCCTCGATCTCCTTGAGCTGCTCCTGCAGCTGGTCGTTGGCGTGGTGCAATTCGGCTTCGACTTGGCGCCGGTCCGTCGTATCATGGAGTAGGTAGAGGGCTCCGCTGGGTGTGCCGCGGCGGTCGCGCAGCGGAGCACGCCGCACGGTGAGGTAGCGTGCCGGGTCCGTATCGATAAGGATCTCAACGCGGCCCGCTCCGGGACGGAGGGGCGCGTTGAGAATGACAGCGCGCTCGGCCAATACCTTTTGCGCGTCGAGGCCGAGCGAGTTGGGTGGCAGGTGGAGCAGCCGGCGTGCGGCCGGGTTGAGGTCGATGATCCGTTCCTGGGCATCCACGACGAGCAACCCTTCGTCCATGCGTTCCACCAGCATATCGCGAGCCACCGGCACCAGATCGAACAGGCCAAGGCGGAAAATGGAGACCAGCAATCCCAGCCCGGTCAGGGTGAACGACATGGGCACGACGTTCAGTCCGGGCGGCGTTGCGCCGAGGGCGTACGCCAGGCTGCCCACCACCGGAGCCGCAGCCGCGCCGAGGGCGGCCAGGGCTTGATTGCGCAAGACGCCCGAACGGCGTATGGCGGCCTCCGCCAGCAGCCCGACGCCCACCAGGACGTAGACGTAGATCACGGCGATCGCCCAGAAGAAACCCGGGCCACGACCGTAGACGAGTTGGTTGCTGCCGGCGGGCCCTGGAGTGAGGCTGGGCCACACCAGGCCGTGCAAATCGTTGGTCGCCACGAGCATGATGTCGAAGTAGGGCACCACACCAAGGAGAATGACGGTCCACCACTTGATGAGCACTTGACGGCCGGTGAAGGCCAAGCTGAAGAGGAGGAAGAATAACGCCGTGCCGTTCGAGCCCACGTATTCGAGCTTGGACCAGAACAACTTGTCCGAAACTCGTACGGCGGTGGCTTCCATGGCGGCGATGAGCGCGTAACCGGTCACCACCAGCATCATGGTGATGAAGACGGTGCTGTAGGGAGTCGGGCGGCGGCGCCAGGCTGCATAGGCTGTGGCCGCCGAGACCAGGGCGGTGAGTATGAGGACAGCGGAATACGGCGTGAAGAGCAACGGCATGATGCGCAGCTTATTGCCGATCGGGAGGGCCGGACCTGCGCAGGTCAGGCGCCTCAGCGCGGTTAGGGACTAAGGAATTCAGTTTACTCCCGCCTCGGGCGGAGGCGGGGCGTGAGGCCACTCGCGCCGCAGCAGACCGTAGAGCAGTTCATCTTCGAACCGACCGAGTTTCCGGACCGATTCGCGCCGCAGCCCCTCGCGGCGGAAGCCGAACCCTTCGAACAGACGGATCGAGCGCGTGTCTACGGCAGACACTTCCGCGCCGATGCGATTCATCTCGAGGGAGGCAAACGCATAGTCGATGACGCGGGTCGGCGCTTCGTGCGCCAGGCCCTGCCCCCACAAGGGCCTCTCGCCAATGGTAATCCCGAGCCAGCAGGATCGGTTGTGATGGTCGGGGGCCGCGATCATGCCGTAACCGATAAATGGATCGCCGGCGCGCAAGTGAATCGCGCAGTGCAGTGCGCCGTGCGCCGGATCGTAGCGGCACATGCGCTCCAGATAGGCGCGCGTTTCGTCCAACGTGGGAGGCGTCTCTTGGGTTCCCTCGTCGTCGTTGAGAAAGGTCAGCTCCGGGTCGCGGTCCCAGGCGTGAAGCCGCTGGAGCTTGTCGGGCGTGTGGGGTTTGAGGCGAAGGCGCGGCGTGTCGAGCAGCATCATGGCGGTCTCCTCCGGCGGGCTGGCTGCCAGCAGTCGCCATTGGGTGACAGCGAGCACGGACCTGCGGGCCGCCTTTCACAGGAGCGGAAGGGTCTTGAGCGCCTGGGGGATCCAGAAGCTGCCCACGCCGTACACAGAGAGTGCCAGAGAAAAGAGGAAGAAGAGCACGGCGAGAACGATCAGCGCGCGGTCGCGCGGGCGGTAGTGCAACTCCTCCAGCCAGGTTCGCGGCTGGATGCCGAAGGCCCGCAGGTCCATGGCGTCGATGATGTCCTCACTCCCGGCAATGGCCTGGATCGTCACCGGGACGATGAGCGGTGCCAACTTGCGTACCTGGGAGAACAACCCGCCGCGAAGCGCATTGTCAGATCCATGGCGTAAGCGATCTTGTCGGGCAGCCCCAGCCCGCGAA
Organism: Chloroflexota bacterium; assembly: GCA_026389925.1. Taxonomy (GTDB): domain Bacteria; phylum Chloroflexota; class Anaerolineae; order Anaerolineales; family RBG-16-64-43; genus RBG-16-64-43. The sequence goes on along the minus strand of JAPLGX010000081.1, from coordinate 708 downwards.
AGGTGACCCCATACTGCGCTGGATTGAAGGAATACGGGATGAGGATGGTCATGCTCGCCAGACTGAAGACGCGCACCAGCATGCTCAGGGCGTAGAGAGTCCGCTCGACGGTGATGTGCAGGGTGGGCTGCCAGCCGAAGAGGGTGAATGACGCCTGGAGATTGCGGATGACATGTTCCTCGGTGTAGAACTCCACCCCGCCGCGGCCGGTCAAGAATGTAAACAGCGAAAAATAGATGATGAAACCCCCGATGAACAGCCACGCCCGGCGCATCTCGCGCCAGGAGATGCCCGAACTGAGCACGACGCCCAGCGCGACGGCGAACAATACCGCCAGGATGCGCACATCCCAGAAAGAAATGGTCACACCCATGAAGCACAGGTAGAAGATGATCCAGGCGCGCGGGTCGAAGCTCTGGATGAGCGAACGTCGCCTGCGGTAACGCCACGTGACCAGCATGATGGTTGCCTGCCCGGCCGTGCCCCGGGGGCCCCGCGGCCCCCGGGGGCGATAGACGGGACTTGAACTAGCGGCCGGTTTGCCGCTGTAGTGAGGCGTAGGCGCCCACCAGAATTGGCACCAGAATCGCCGCAAAGATCAGGTTGGGGCCAGCCGAGGGCAGGAACTCACCCACGATCGCCACCGCCGGCGGATAGCCGTTGATCCAGATGTCGGAGATGGCGGCGAAACCGAGGCCGATCAGGTTG
>JAPLGX010000165.1 GCA_026389925.1 Chloroflexota bacterium | reverse complement strand
AGAAGGGCTTTTTCTCGATCGGACTTGGGGCGAGTGAGGAGACGGCCCCATTGGTGAGCGTGAGAATGCGGCCGGCGCGATGTGCTCGCGTGCGGCACCAGCCAAGCCCGCCGCTAGGCTGTCCAGTGTCGGATAGGTGTTGACAGTTTTCGTTCATGAAGTGGTGGCATGCTTGGATCTCCCTTGGGTTAGGACTTGGCCTGGGGTTCGACCCTTGGTGCGGTAGCCCTGGTGGGGGCGATGCCAGTTGTAGCCCGCCCTGGTGGGCGGTCCAGGGAAGTCCAAGTATCGGTCCAGCGAAACTTGCATGGCCGTCGTCTCGGTGAAGTACCTGCGCCGGAACCCTGTCCGACCGCCAGGGCGGGCTCGATTCGCCAGTGCTCGTTGAGGATGGTGCCTTGGAGACGCTCCACAAAGCCATTGGTCCACGCGTGACGCGGCTTGGTGCGTGTGTGTCGAATGCCCAGCTCGGAACATGCATGATCAAAGGCACCCCGGAACTCGGAACCCTGGTCTGTGAGGACGCGTTGCACGGGCCAGCCCGCCTTGCGGAAAGCGGGCACCACCCGCTTCGCCAGGAATTGAGAGGTGGCTCTGGCTGTGAAGTCGAGAGTGATCTCGGCCACCGCGAAGGAGCTGGCCGCGTCGCACGCCGTGATTTGCCACACCTTCCCCACGCCCTTCAGCTTGCCGATGTAGAAGGTGTCCAGACACACCAATTCGCCGGGTTTTTCGGCCTGGACGTGCTGGCCTGCGCGCCGCTGAGCCGCAAGCAGTTGCCGGCGAGTCCGCTCGGTGAGCAATCCCGCGGCTTGGGCGCTGTGGGCTTCGAGAACGGCCAGGCGCTCCCAGCGGGTCTGCAGCCCCGAACGCCGCAGGAGTCGGTAGATCGTGGAAGCGGCCAGCTTCCAGCCGCCATGGGCCGGCAAGGCCAGCTGTTGCGCCAACCGAAGAGGGCCCCAGGTGGGGCAGACCACGGCCATAGCCAGGATCGCCCGTTCGGCCTGCACGCTGAGCGTCGGCGGACGGCCGCGTTGAGCTCCTTGCCAGCCAGGGTGCAGTCCAGCCGGGCCGTACGCCAAGTAGCGCTTGCGCCAGCGGTAGAACAAGCTCCGCGAGATCCCGAAATCCCGGCATGCTTTGGTGACATTCCCAATCTGCTGCGCCCGGACTATCACTCGCAGCCTGGAATCCTGCCTGCCCTGGCGGTCAGGCCAGGGTACACTCTCTTCGAGGGTCATGGACGCGCCTCCCCGTCTGATTTGGCTAACGGGAAGAATACGTCACATGGCCCTCTCTTGCTGTCTACACTAATACGAAACAGTACAGGCTAGGCTATCCCTGCCCGCGAACGGACTCGAGCACCTCCTCCGCCAGGCGCCGCATGCGGGCATAGTGCGAGCCGGGCCAATACACGCGGCCGCACGCCTCGCAGCGCGTGAATTTATCGAAGCGCTCGGCCACCCCCGGCGGCACCGCGCCGCGTGCCGCCTCGCGTTCGATCTGCGCCAGCATGCCGTTGCACAACGTGCAGCGCGTGAACGGGCGGGCCTGTCCGCCCAGGTCGAAGCGTGCCAGCACTTCGAGCAGTTGCTCGCACGGGCGCGCGGCGCGCACACAGTAGCCGCGGGTCACCTGGCGGCGTTTGAGCAGCCCGCGGTCGCGTGTGAGCAGCAGGCGCTGCTCGTCGTGCGAACAACCAGCAAGTAAGGCATCGTCCCACGCGTGCTGCCACAGTGCGTCGAAACCGAGCATCCGCAGGTAGGTCGCCAGACGGCCGAGATGAACATCCAGCACGAATCGCGTTTCACGCAGCGGGCGCGGGCGCAGGCGCACCAGCGGCGTTACGTCCAACGCCTCGAATACCGGATAGACGCTCACCTGATCGCCGTCGCCGAGAACGTGCTCGAACCCGACCGATTGGCCGTTGACCAGAATGATATCGATCTCCGGATGCGGGACGCCCAGCGCTTCGAGGACGTCCTTGACCGCGGCCGGCCCGTGCCAGGCGTGGGCGAAGGCCGCCTGCTGCCGCGCCGCGGGCAGGAAGTCGTTGAGTTCGGCGTAGAAGCGAAAGACAGCCTCGGGCATGTGCGCGGCAGGGGCGCACAAGGGCGCCCCTGCCGCTCCAGTGCCGGCTTACGGCTGCGGGTTCGTGCCCGGCAGCGGGAGGATGAAGGGGTTGGACGTGGGCACGAGCATCGTGGTGATGGTCGGCGAGAGGCGGATCACGTACTGGTAGGTGATCAGGTCTGGGTTGTTGGCCAGCGCCTCGGCGATGAGCTTCAGCGCTTTGGCCTCCGCCTCGGCGTTGATCAGCCGCGCCTCGGCATCGCCCTTGGCGGCAATCACCACCGCGTCGGCCGAGCCCTGCGCCGTCTGGCGCGCCTGCTCGGCCTCCTGACGCCTCTGCTCAACCACGAAGGCCGCTTGCTTGGCCAGCTGCTCGGCAATCTGCTTCTGCTCCACCGAGGCGGCGTACTCCTGCGAGAAGGTGATGTTGCGCAGGATGAACGCATCCATCAGGATGCCGTTTTCGGCCAGCTTGTTGCGCAGGGTTTCCGTGATGCGCGCGGTCATCTCCTCGCGCTTGGCCGAGACGATCGCATCCACGCCGTACTGCGAGACCACGTCGCGGATGATGCCGCGCGACTGCGGGCGCACCAGCTCTTCCGCGTAGCGTCCTTGCCAGGCGATGTGTACGTTGATCACCCGCGCCGGGTCCACGGCGAAGATGACCGAGGCGTCGACGAAGATCTCCTGGCCGTCGGCGGTGCGCGCGGCCACCGAGTCGTCGCCGATGCGTGAGCCCTCGCCGGACGCGATCGACATGGTGTAGGTCTGTTTGGAGATCGGGTAGCGGATGACGTACTCGGCAAAGGGCAGGATCCAGTGCAGCCCGGGGTCGAGCGCGGCCTGGCGCACGCCGCCCGCCTGCAGCGCGGAGATGACTACACCGCGCTCCTCGGGCTGGAGAAAGACCAGGCCCGCGCTGACCGAGGTGGCCAGCACGGCGATGAGCACGGCGGCCAGTATGATGATGCCGCCGTTGCGCAGCGCCTGGCCGCGCGCCGCGCGGGTGAGGGTCAGCACAAGCGCCGCGCCGGCGCCGAGCCAGGCGAGAATGGCAATGCCCGATAAGAGACTGGCGATGTTCATGAGGTGTCCTCCTTAAGGCGATGGGCGGGTCTACCCGCCGCGAGTATGACTCGATTGACGGCGACCGGCCGTGCGGGACGTGCCGCTCAGCGCGGCGCGCCGGCCGCAACAGCCGCCGGGATCACCGGATGATAGTGGATGTGCACACGCTTGACCAGGTCGATGCGCTCATACAGACGGCGCTCGACCTGTGAGGCGATGCGGTCGCCCTCGGCCACGCTCAGCGATCCGTCCACTCCGATCGTCAGGTTAAGCACCAGATACGGCCCGAAGCGGTGGGTGGTGATCTCCTCCATCTGGCGCACGCCAGGCACCTCGGCCAGGGCGGCGCGCACTTCTTGCAGCAGCGTTCCGCTGGGCGCCACATCCATGAGCTCGGCCGATGAGCCGCGCACGATCTCCACCCCCGTGCGGAAGATCACCAGCGAGACCAGCGCGCCGGCCAGGGGGTCGACCCACGGCAGACCGGCGCGCCCGAGGAAAATGCCCACCGCCGCGGCCGAGGCGGCCAGAATATCGTTGCGATGGTCGTAGGCCAGCGCCTCGACGGCCGGGTTGGCAACCTGCCGCCCGATGCGCTGGGTGAAAATGGTCAGACCGATCTTGAGCAGCACGGTGAACAGCGCGATGTAGAGCGCGCTGGTGGCAGCCCCGGTGTACTTGGCCGCGCCGCTCCATTGATCGAACACGCGGTTGACCGCATCCCAGAAGATGGCAATGCCCGTCACCATGACGAAGGCACCGACCAAGAGGGCGGCGATGCTCTCGAGCTGGCGGTGCCCGTAAGGGTGCTGCGGGTCGGCCGGCTTGTGTGAAAGGTTCATGAAGATGCTGACCACGATGTAGTAGGCCACGTCGGAGGTCGAATTGACCCCGTCGGCCAGGAGCGCCGGGCTGTGGCCCAGGATGCCGACCGTGGTCTTCAGCGCGGCCAGCAGGATGTTGGCGCCCAAACCGATATTGACCGCGCTGCGGGTTCGCTTCTCGCGAACAGTGCTATCCATCCTTACCTCGTCGGGCAACTGTCGTCGCGCCGGAGACACCCGGCGCGCGAAGAGTAACACGCCCCTCTTGCCGGCGGCTCAGCCCGCGTTCTCGCTGCGTTCCGGCTCGCTATGGATGATCACCCGGCGGATGGCCGGCAGGCGCGTGCGCAAATCGCGTTCCACCAACTCGGTGAGGGCGTGCGCCTCGGTGATCTTCGCCCCGGCGTCGAACTGGCAGTGGAACGAGACCGCGAGCTGTCCTTGTACGCGGTACACGCGAACCTGGTGCGGGTGGCACTGCAAGCGCCGCTCCATGAGCACCTGGGCCAGCGCCTCGTTGATCTGCTGCTCTTCTTCGCGGGTGGCGACTTGCGTGGCGGAACCCTCGCCCACGGGTTCGATGTGCGTGATGACTTCGCCCAGCGCGGGCAGCGCCTTGCGCAGCGCGCCCTCGAACTCGCTGGCCTGGCTGTGGGCCGCGCGCATGTCGAGGGTCTCGCGCACCTCCAGGTGTAGCTCGATCGTGCGCCGGCCGGCGATCTCGTAGATGCGAATGCTGTGCACTCCCAATCCGCGGCGCGCGGCGAGCATGCGCACCGCGGTGATCTGGTCTTCATCCTGGGCGACGACGGGCTGCACCTCCACTACGACGTCCGCCTGGGGCACAATCTGGCGCACGGCCGCCTCAGCCCGTGCCACGATATCGCGTGCGGCCTCCAGCGAGGTGTCGCGGCTGATCGTCAGCGCGGCATCGACGAATGCCTCTGGGCCGCTCTGCCGCACCCGCACGCGGGCAACTTCAAGCACGCCCGGTACGTGAACTGCATGCGCCACCTCGTCGCGCAACCCGGGCGAGACGCCATCCAGCAGCGCGCGAATCGTGCGCCGGCCAAGCTGCACGCTGACGTAAATCACGATGCCCGCTACGCCCAGCGCCGAGACCGCGTCGGCCTTGGCCAGCCACGTGAGACCCAGCCGGCCGGAGAGCCACACCAGCCCCAGGCCGAGGATGACCACCGACGACGACCAGATGTCGGTGGAGAAGTGCAGCGCATCCGCCTCCAGCGCCTGGCTGTCGTACTTCTTGGCCACCCGGTACAACGCGCGCGAGCGCGTGAAGTCGATGACGATCGAGGCCGCCATAATGATGAAGGCCCACAGGCTGGTCTGGACCTCCACGTGACGGACAAAAAGGCGCATCACGGCTTCGTAGATGATCCAGGCGCAGGTGACCAGAAGCAGCAGCGCCTCCACCAGAGCCGAGAGGTTTTCCACCTTGCCGTGGCCATAAGTGTAACGCTCGCTGGCGGGGCGGCCCGAGATGCGTACCGCGAGAAGCGTCACCGCGGCGGCCGCCAGGTCGAGGCCGGAATGCGCGGCCTCCGAGAGGATGCCCAGGCTGCCGGTCGCGAGGCCGATCACCAGCTTCATGCCGGTGAGGCCGACTGCGGCCAGGACCGAGCTGAGTGCGACGAGGCGCTTTTCGCGGTTGGCTTGATCTTGGGTGTGTGTCGAATCGCTGTTGGCCACGATGCCCTCGAGGACGGATGCCCTATGCTTCCAGACGCGCGAGCCAACGCACGGAGTGCCCGCCGCCTGCGCGCATCGGAAGCAGAGGCTGCGGCGTCGGGGGCAGCGGGGTGGGCGTCTCGCTGGGGGTTGGCGAGGGCGTGGGTGTCTCGGTATCGGTGGGGATGGGCGTCTCGGTCGACGTCGGGCTGGGGGTCCAGGTGGGAGTCGGCGTCTCGGTGGCTGTGGGCGTGGCCGTGGGCAGCGGAGTGGGCGTGGGCTTGTGCAGCGTTATGTGCCGGCGCACCTCGGCCTTGCCATTGTCGTGCGTCGAGTACACGGTCAGCCGCAGCGTGAGCGTGCCGTCGGGCGCATCCAGCGTGTTCCACTCGGCCAGGCGCTCGCTGGAGGTCACCGGCGACGAGGATTCGGTGATGCGCGTCCAATCCTCCGGGTCCGATCCCTGCCCGTACTCCAGCCGCCAGTGATCGAAGTCGCGCGTGGCGGCCGCTTTGCCTTCGATGCGCAGCGAGCCGGCGCTGATCACCTGGCCCTCGTCCGGCGAACTGAGGGCGAGAATCGGCCGCGGGCTGTCGGCCCGGCATTCCTCTTCGGGGTAGAAGACCAAGTCATCTTCTTTGAAGCCGGCATCTTCGGCCCAGCGCCGGCCACGCTCATCCTCGCGCAGCCACTTGCGCGCCCACGGGTCGCTCACCGCCATGGTCAGCTTCTTTTCGAGGAAGTCGGAACACGCGGCCGACCCGCGCAGGCCGGTGTAGGTGTCGATCCACACCTCGCGCCACAGGTCCTTGTCTTTCGGCAGCGGTGGCTGGTCGGCTGCGAAATACTCGAAACGCACGTCCTTGCAGTGCTCGCTCGGTTCAGCGCCGGAGGTGGCGCACACTTCGCGCTGCACCACGCCCGCCGGCTGAACGAAACCGGAGGGCTGCCCGCCCTTGAGTTGCTGCATCGCGGCGTTCATGAACTCGGCCCAGATGGGCGCCGCGCCCGTCAGCCCGGTGGTGCCCTGCATCGGGGTGTTGTCGGGGTTGCCCACCCACACCCCCACCGAAAGGTCGGGTGTGTAGCCTAGGGTCCAGTTGTCGCGGAAGTCGTTGGTCGTCCCGGTCTTGGCCGCCACCTGGAAGGGCAGGTTGAGCACCGAATTCGCGCCGAACATCGGCGCCCGCGCCGCGTTGTCGGAAAGGATGGACGAGACGAGAAAGGCATGTTCGGGCCGCACCACTTGCTCGCCGGCCGGGGGCTGGTATTCGTACACCAGATGGCCGTCGTAGGTGAGGATGCGCATGATGGCCACCGGAGGCACGCGCCGACCGCCGTTGGCGAAAACAGCGAAGGCGGCCGTCATGTCGAGCGGGCTCAGCTCGCCGCCGCCCAGCGTGAGGGCCAGGCCGTAGTCGTCCCGATTGAGCGAAGTGATACCCAGTCGCTTGGCGAATGCGATCAGCCCCTCTTCCTGCGGCGTGGCCGGGTCGTCATAGATGCGCACGAAATCGAGCGTCTTCACCGCTGGCACGTTGAACGAGTTGGCCAGCGCCGAGCGCACCGACTGCGGCCCGTGGAACCGATCATCATAGTTGACCGGCTTGTAGGGCGGGCGCGGGTCGCCCGGGTTGCCCGAGGGCGGGAACTCGGAGGGCACGTCCCAGATGATAGTGGCCGGCGTCCAGCCCTTCTCAAACGCGGCCACGTAGGTCAATGGCTTGATGGACGAGCCGGGCTGGCGAGGACGAATGGCCATGTTCACCTGGCCGGCCGGCCCCTGGTAAAAGTCGGGCGAGCCGACCATGGCTAGGATTTCGCCCGTGGCCGGGCGAATGGCTACCAGCGCACCGCCCGTGATCGAACGGTCGGCCAAGGCCTGCACCTGATTGCGCACGATCTCCTGTGCGGCCACCTGCAGGCGCGGATCGAGCGTGGTGTAGATCTGGAAGCCGGCGCGGTAGATGGTCTGCGGGTCGTACTGGGCCTCCAGCAATTGGCGGATGTAACCCACCCAGTGCGGGAATTCCATCGGCACCGAAGGCGCGACGAGTTCGAAGTCCTCCGTCTCCAGTGCGGCAGCGGTCGCGTCTTCCGGCGTGATGCACAGCGGGGTGCTGGCTCCGCTGAGCACGAAGCAGCCCATCTCCTGGCTGGCCCGCACCATCAGCACCAGCACCTGACGTTGGCGTTCGAGAGTGGCCTCGCGATTGGCGTAGATGTCATACACCGAGGGGGCCTGCGGCAGCCCGGCCAGGAACGAAGCCTGGGCCAGCGTCAACGACTGGGCCGAGGTGTGGAAATACGTCTCGGAGGCCGCCTCGATGCCGTAGGCCAGGTTGCCGTAGTAGATCTCGTTGATGTACAGCTCCAGGATGACGTCCTTCGAGTAGCGCCGGGTGAGTTCGACCGCCAGCAAGGCTTCGCGCACCTTGCGCATGTAACTGCGTTCAGTTCGTTCGTCGGAGGTAAAGAGCAGCAGGCGTGCGAGCTGCTGGGTGATGGTCGAGGCGCCGGAGGCGATGCCCCCCGCCTGGTAGTTCTGCAGGAAGGCGCGCACGATGGCCGTCGGGTCGAACCCGGGGTGCGAGTAGTAGCTCTTGTCTTCGGTCGCTAAGGTGGCAGCGATCAGGTAGGGCGACATGCGGTTGAGCGGGACGTAGGTGCGCCGACCCGCGTTCGGGTCGAGAATCTCATACAGCGGATTGCCATCCCGGTCGTAGATGCGTGTCGTCTCGAATTGCGAGGCGCGCTCGGTCAGGTTCTCCACCGAGGGCAGGGTGGCGGCAATCTCGTAGTACTTGTACAGGCCGTAGGCGGCCACCGCAAAGAGCAGCGCGGTGCCGACAAAGCCTGCGGCCAGCAGCCCGCGCACCAGGCAGCCACCGCATCCGCGTCCGCGCGCGCGCGGCGGGCGGGGCGGGCTAAGCTTCTTCATCTTAATCGGGCGGACCGCGGCAGGCCGCAGCATGGCGGCTTTGGCCTCGGGAGTCGCTTCGATCATCTCGGTCGGCGCGGAGGGAGAAGGCTGAGTGCTGTCGGGCTCTTCGATTTCGGGCCCGGCAGACGCCTCGGTCTGCTCCGCCTCGGACGGGGGAACGGCCTGGGTGGTGCCAGAGGCATCCTCCGAGGTTGGGGCTTGCGCGGCCAGTCGCCGAAAGCGCTCGGCAGGGGATTCGCTCATGCGCTCACGAGGCGGGGCGGCTCTGGATGAGGACGGTCCAGCGCCCGCTCATAACCGCTTCATCTTTCTGATTGAGCACGCCAACCCGGATCTCCACCGCGCCGCCGCCCAGGCGCGCCATGGGTTTGGTGGCGATCACCTCGAGCACGGCGTGGATGGTATCGCCCAGGAAGACCGGTCGGCTGAATTTCCATTCGCCGATCTCGCGAAAGGCAATCACCGTTCCGGCCATGACTCCGGTTTGCACCGCCAGGCCGGAAACCACCGCCATGCTGAGCATGCCGTGCGCCACGCGCTGCCCAAATGGGGTGTGGCGGGCGTACTCGGCATCGGTGTGGATCTGATTGAAGTCGCCCGAGAGCCCGGCAAATGCGGCGACGTCGGCTTCGCCGATGGTGCGTGCGGCCGTTGTGATCTTCTGCCCCACGCCGAATTCTTCGAAGTACAACCCGCGGCGAGGTGTCGTATCCATCGTAGGAGGGTCCCCTCGGCCCGCATGCGCGGTGCATCGGGCCGGGCAATTGCGAACGATTGTAGCACAGGGCCTCGCCACTTCCGCCTCTCGGCGTCGCCAACCCGCGTGCCGTGTGCGTGCGCCGGCTCGCTCGCGGATGGTACAATCCCAATCAACCTCTCGCGCCGCGATCCCTTGGGAGGACGGCAAGATGCGACCGGGTGTACTGATCGCAAACGATGACGGCGATCCTCACGCTTCGACCGGACTGGGCAGCCGAGCCAACCTCCTCGCTGCTGCCTCTCCTCCTCGCGCTGGCCCTTCTGCTGGGCGGGGCCAAGCTGGCCGGGGCTCTGGCTGTGCGCCTGGGCCAACCGGCGGTGCTGGGCGAACTCTTGGCCGGCCTGGCCTTCGGGCCCAGCTTGCTCGACCTGCTTCACCAACCCTTCCTCTTCGATCCCTCTGGAATGACGGCGGCCACCTTGCAACGATTGGGCGGGCTGGGCGTTATCTTCCTGATGTTCGGTGCGGGTTTGGAGACCGACCTCGCGGGCCTGCGGGCGAGCGGGCGCCCTGCGCTTCTGGCCGGCGTGATGGGCGTGCTCACGCCGATCGCCTTGTCGGCCTTCGCGCTCGCCCCGCTCATGGGCGAATGGAATACGCCGCTCCTTCTGGGAATCGTCCTGGGCGCAACGAGCGTCTCCATCTCCGTTCAGACTCTGGTCGAACTCCGCAAGCTGCGCACGGCCGAGGGCCTGGCGCTGCTCGGGGCGGCGGTCATCGACGATATCCTCGTGATCCTCGCGCTCTCGGTCTTCGCTGCGGTGGTGCAGGGCAGCACCGGCTTGGGGCTGGCCCTCGTGCGCATGGTGCTCACGCTGACGGCCTCCGTTATGTTGGGCTACTTCGTCCTGCCCTGGATTGCCGATCGTGCAAGCCGGCTGCCGATCAGCAAGAGCCTTCTCTCGATGGTGGTTGTGGCCGCGCTCTTCTTTGCCTGGAGCGCCGAGTATGTGGGTGGCGTGGCGGCGATTACCGGCGCCTTCATCGCCGGGGTGGGCGTGAGCCGCTCGCACTGGCGCGACGAGGTGGCGCGCGACCTGGAGGCTCTCAATTACGCCTTCTTCGTGCCCTTGTTCCTGGTGAGCGTTGGCCTGAGCGCCAATGTGCGCACCGTGGCCCCGGCGCATTGGGGGCTGGCCGGGTTGCTGGTCGCCCTCGCGGTGGTGTCGAAGGTCGTAGGCTCCGGGCTGGGGGCGCGGCTGGGCGGGTTCACCCCTCGCCAGAGCTTGCGTGTCGGGCTGGGCATGATCTCGCGCGGTGAGGTGGGCCTGATCGTGGCTGGCGCTGGGCGAAGCATGGGCCTCTTGGATGCGGACACCTTCACTCTCATTGCGCTGGTCGTCCTCGCCACCACGCTGCTCACGCCGCCCCTCCTGCGCTGGGCGATGAGCGAAAGGACGGATCATGGCCAAGCTGATCCTGCTGGTTCTGGATAACCCGGATCAGACGCTGGCAGTTCTCGAAACCTGGGCCCGGGCGGGCATCTCCGGGGCGACCATTCTCGAGAGCAGCGGCCTGGGACGGCAGTTGGTCGGCCGCGATGACCTGCCGCTCTTCCCTTCACTGCGCGCGGTCCTGCGCTCGCAGGAGCGCATGCATCGCACCTTGTTCAGCGTTGTGCCCGATGCGTTTGATGTGGCCGGATTGGTCCGCGCGACCGAAGAGGTGACCGGGCCAATCGCTGATCCGCACACAGGCATCTTCATTGTGTTGCCGGTGTTGGAAGTCTTCGGATTGCGCGAAGGCGGGCACCTATTCGCCGAGTGAGGCAACCATGACCACGTTACCGTACCGGGCGCTGCTGCTGGCCTTCGTCCAGCCGGTCGATCGCGGTCCGACGCTGAAGGCGCTGGAGGCCGGCGGCTTTGCGCCGACGACGATGCAGGGCGGGGGCGGATTCCTGGGGCGCGAGGTGGCGGTGCTTGTGCTCGGCTTGGGTGTCGGCGACGAGGCGCGCGCCATCGAGATACTACATCGCGCCTGCTGCACGCGCACCGAGTACATCGCGGTGCCGTATGAGGGGACGCACTTGCCGCTGGGCGCACCGGTGCCGGTGGAAGTGCAGGGGGCCACGCTGCTCCTGCTCGATGTCGAACGCTGTGAGGTGTACCCATGAAACTGCTGCTGGCGATCGTGCGCGATCCGGATAGTCAGGCGATGCTGCCGGACCTGCTGTCGCACGAATTTCGCGTGACCCGCATCGCCTCCACCGGCGGCTGGCTGCGCCAGGGCAACACCACCTTTCTCATCGGAGTAGAAGACGACCAGGTGGAGCAAGCCATGGGAGTCATTGCCAAGAACAGCTCGCCGCCACCCAACGCGGAGGCCGGACGCACCACCGTCTTCGTGCTTGGCAATGTGCGCTATCAGCAGCTCTAGGATCTCAGTCCAGCGAGTCGACCCGCCGGCGCTCCGTGCTCGATGCAACTCACGCAGGATAATTCTCCCCGTCCGGGTGTGCCCCGATAGGTTCATCTTTCACGTGCTCACCGGCTGAGCATTCCCCTTTCTCCTTGGCCAGGCCCAGTATTCGCGGCAGAGGCGTGTGCGCAGTCCGGTCTCTCCGTGCCCCACCGGCCGGGAGAAAGAGGAGTGCGCGTACGCACGGCATGGATCGAGGCCTCCCGAGAGGCAAGCACCCAGGAGCATGGTGGAGGTGGCACGTCCGCATCCCGCGGGGTGGCTACTCGTCGTAGAGCACGGTGGTTTCGGCGTAGAAGCGCACCGACTTCCTGACTGTCTTCTGGTGCAGCCACTCTTTCAGCCGGAGGTTCTTCTCGTCGAGGCTGAAGGCGGCCGATAGTTCCTCGAGCGGATAGTTCACCCGCAGCGCGCGCGGCGAGATCAGGTGGCGCGTAATACCAGCCGGCAAGCGGCCCTGTCCGCGCGCCAGGTCCATCACCTGGCTCGGGCGGAAGTGGGGGAAAACCACCAGCGCAGCCGCGGTGGAAGAGAATTCCTCCAGGCCGCGCAGCTCGTCCTCCTGGGTGCGGAAGATCTTGCCGTGCGGCATGTAGACCTCGACCACCTCGCGCAACGTTTCCGCCCACGCGTCGAGCTTGCCTGTCTCACCGAGCGCCGCCATGACCCCGCCTTCGGGCACGACGAGATAGCACACCTGCCGCTGCTCGGCGAGGCTCTGGCGGGCGTCCTCGCGCGACATTTCGCGCAGGCTCACCCCGGGCAGCCCCTGTAGGCGTGTGAGCAGCGCCTGCGTCGAAAGGCTCACCACCAAGTGGTTTCAGGCGCCGAGCTGCACGCCGTCGCCCTCGTAGTCCACGACTTGGGCCAGCAGGTGCGGGTACTCCATCAGCGTGAAGGCGCTTTCCCGGTTGGCGCCGTCGAGCACCACGTAGTGTCTGTGGCCGTTGTCGAGCGGCGCGATGAGCGGCGGGTTCTTCAGCATGCCGTCGCGGCGCAAGGTAGTGACCAGTGGATGAGTGCGCCCGGGGTCGTGGTTTCGTGCAAACGCAGCGAGTCGCTGGCGACGATGCGCAGGGTGGGTAGGAGTGTCATGCGCTTTTGGTTCGCAGGCGCCGGGCTCACCTCGCAGGGCCCATAGGGCGAGGCGTGCGCCGAGGAAATCCCCTCTCGCTTCGAATTGAGGTTGACGGCCTGCGCGCCGGGCTCGTGCGGCCGCCGTGTGCCCCGCCCGTGCCGTCCGGAGGCCGGAGGAAATCGAGCCGAAGTGTACCGCGAAAGAATTCGAATGCCCAGGAGAGCCCGGCACGCCGCGCTGGTTTTGACCAGGTTCGGCGGGTTTGGTAGAATGCGGTCGGCGTTGTACCCTTCGCCGAGGCGCGCTTGGCGCGCCAAATCCGAGGGCGTTCGCACGAACGCCCCGTGCATTCAGAAAGGGCTTGACGATGAAAGTACTACTGCTCAAGGACGTGTACAAGTTGGGCCGGGCGGGCGAAGTCAAAAAGGTGGCCGACGGATACGGCCGCAATTTCCTCCTGCCCCAGAAGCTGGGCGTGCTGGCCACCCCCGGCGCGCTCAAGCAGGCTGAGCGCATCCGCACCGCGGCCCTTGCCGAGCGCGCACGCCTCAACACCGAAATGGGCGCGGTGGCCGAGCGCCTGACCGGCGTGACGCTGACCTTCATTGCCCGCGCCGGCGAGACGGGCAAGCTGTTCGGTTCGGTGACCACCGGCGACATTGCCGCGGCCATCGAGCGCGAAACCGGCGTGCGCATCGACCGGCGCAACATCGCCCATCAACCGCTGCGCGAGGTCGGAACGCACAAAGTGCCTCTGCGCCTCACGGTGGATCTGATCCCTGAGATCACGGTGATCGTCAGCCGCGAGGGCGAGCAGGAAGGCGTGCCAGCACCCGCCCCGGCGCCGGCCTCCCCCGAACCTGCACCGCAAGGCGAAGCAAGCTAGCCAGCCCATCGGACCTGCCGCGCGGCGAGCGGTCGCCCGCCTCTGTGCGCTTCCCTGGCGCCAGAGGGCCCGCGACCTGAGACGCGCGGCCGGTTCGATCGAGCTTTCCCCTATCGGCCATGTCTGAATCGCTCGGGACCCTGCTGCGCCAGAAGCGTGAGGCGTTGGGCCTCACCCTCGAAGAAGTCGAGCGGCGCACCTATATCCGCCAGAAATTCCTGGCCGGCATCGAGGCCGACGATCACAGCCTGATCCCCTCGGTGGCCCAGGCGCGCGGATTCATCCGCAGCTACGCCACCTTCCTTGGGCTGGATGCCGATGAAACCATTGCCCGCGTGGGCGGAACGCGGCCGCGGCCGCCTCAGCCCCCGCCCGGATCGGCGCGCGTGGCGCCCGAGGCCCGGCGCCCCATCGCTTCGAGAACCACTCCCTGGCGGCGCTTCATGCGGCTGGACGTCCTTCTCAGTACCGGGCTGAGCGTTATCGTGATCGGCCTGCTGGGTTGGGGCGCGGTGCAGTTGGCGCACTTCCTGGCCAACGAAAGTCCCGCCGCGGCGGCCACAGGAGCATTCGTTGCCAGTCTCGCCCGGCCCACCTCCGGTGAGGCCGCCCCCACCCCCGGCGCAGGCGAGGCAAGCGGCAAGCTGACCAGCGAGCCGCTGCCCGTGGCCGCCGGCGAGTTGGTGACCGCCGCCCCGACACCCCTCGGCGGCGTCTACACCAGCGTGAGGCTGCGCCTGGAAGCCGTGCACCGCAGCTACGTCAAGGTCATCGTTGACGGCAAACAGCAGTTTGCCGGACGCCTGCCGCCGGGCCAGCACCTCGAGTTCGAGGGCACGCAGTCTGTCGCGGTGATTGCCGGCGACGGGGCAGCCATTCGCGTGATCTACAATGATGTTGACCAGGGCACGCAGGGCGGGGTGGGCGAGGCCATCATCCGCGTATGGACCCTGGCCGGAATGAAGACGCCCACACCCAGCGTGACCCCCACCGCCACGGCCACCGTGCCGCCCAGCGCCACGCCGCGCCGTACCGCCACATACACGCCCGCGCCCAGCGCCACCCCGCCCGCCGGAGGCTAGATGCGCGCGCCCATGCGCTACCACATCGTGACCCTCGGCTGCGCCAAGAACAGCGTCGACTCCGATTCCATGGCGGAGTTGCTCGAACAGGCCGGCTACCGGCGCGCCGACCGCCCGTCGCGGGCGGAAGTGATCGTGGTCAATACGTGCGGTTTTATCGGGCCGGCGCGCGATGAGTCGCTGCGCACCCTGCGCGATCTGGCGCGCACCAAACGCCGCGGCCAAAAGCTGATTGCCGCCGGCTGCCTCACCCAGCGCTATGCCGAGCAGGTGGCGCGCGAAGTGCCGGGGCTGGATGGCATCCTCGGCACGCGCCGCTGGATGGATATCCTCGAGGTGGTGCAGGGTCTTCGACCGTCCGGTCACCCGGCGCCGCTGTATCACTTGCCGCCCGAGGCGCATACCGTCGGGCGCGACGAGCGCGGCGTGCTGCGCGCCTCCATTCAGGTTGGCAGCGCCTATCTCAAGATCGCGGATGGATGCCGGCGGCCGTGCGCCTTCTGCGCCATCCCGCTCATCAAGGGCACGGCGGTCAGTCGGCCGCTCGAAACGATCGTCGGCGAGGCGCGCAGGCTGCGCGATCGCGGCGTGCGCGAGATCATCCTCATCGCCCAGGATACAACCGACTACGGGCACGACCTCGGGTTGGGCGACGGTCTGGCTCAGTTGCTCGAGGCCATTGTCGGAGCCGTGCCCGACGTGCCCTGGCTGCGCGTCATGTACGCCTACCCGGGTGCGATCACCGACCGCCTGATCGAGGTCATGGCCGGCCACCCGCACATCCTGCCTTATCTCGACTTGCCCTTGCAGCATGCCCACCCGGCCGTCCTGCGGCGCATGCGCCGCCCGGCCAACATCGAGTGGGTGCATGCCACGGTGAACACGATGCGCGCCGCGCTGCCGGATCTGGCCCTGCGCAGCACGTTCATCGTCGGCTATCCGGGCGAAAGCGAAGCCGAATTCGAGGCGCTGCTCGATTTCCTGAAGTTCATGCGCTTTGACCGCGTCGGCTGCTTCACCTACTCGTTCGAGGCGGAGACGGAAAGCGGGCGCATGGCGGACGATGTGCCGACCGAGGTCAAAGAGGAACGGCGTGGGCGCTTGATGGAATTGCAGCAGGGCATCTCATTGCAGCGCAACCAGGCCTGGGCGGGCCGGCGGCTGCCGGTGCTGATCGAGGGCTGGGGCGATAACCTGGCGGTCGGGCGGTCGTACCGCGATGCGCCGGAGGTCGACGGCATGGTGCTGGTGGAAGGTGCGCAGCCGCCGCTGGGCGAGATTGTGCCCGTAGACATCACCGGCGCGCTGGCCTATGACTTGGTCGGCCAACTGGCGCCGCCGACATCTGCCGCGTGACACACAGAAGCGAGATAAACCAGCCTCGCGCGTGAGCGCGAGGCTGGTTTGATTCTCCAAACAGCGTTGACGCTGGACCTAGTGCGTCTCGCCTCCAGAGGCCGTTGGAGGTTCGCCCGGTTTGGCTGCTTCTACCTTGGGGATGTCCACTTCGCGCCAGATGCCGGGAACGACCGCGTTGAGATCCCGCAAGTGCTCAGCCACCACCTCGGACGGGCACAATTCGATAAACAGCCACAGCCCGCCCAGCACGACCGCCGTATCGTCGATCGGCCCGGGCAGAATGTCGGGAAGAAAAACGTACACCACGGTGGCCACCGGCAGCAGCTTGAGCAGCGGGCTCACCCGGCGGTCGCGCATCAGGCGCCATACCAGTTTGACCTGCAGCGCCGTCTGGCGCAAGAAGCCTCTCGATGGGCCAGGCAAACGCGGAGACTCGCTATCAGACATGCTTTCCCTTTCCACTGAGTGAGTTGGTCCCTGTTGAATTATAGCCTCTGTGGGTCGGCAAGCCCCGCGAGGCATGATCCAATCCATATACGATTGGTAATCGCTGCCGTTGCAGGCGCAGCGCGCCCACGGTTCCCAGCGGCCGCCAGGCGGGGTGGGTCCATTGCTCGTGCGGGTGAGGCGGGAAGGCGGACCGAATCCCACTGGATCTGGTGCCCAAGGGTGCGGCCGTTTAACCGCGATTCAAGCCATGACTCTAGGTTCGCGACATAGGGAACAAGAGTTTCATACAAACTCACTTGACAAACCTACAAATTCGACCGCAAATGTGATATATTTTCTGCTGACGCAAGTGAAGGCCCGAGCCTGCAAGGTGTGCAGGTTCCCAGCGGTTGCAGGCACCCACTCCGGAGTGCGGCGACGGCGGCTTTGGCTCCCACCAACCAGTTTGCGGATTCATTCAAGGAGAGGCACATGCTCACGCGCAAGTCAGTTGCATCAATCATGGTGTTCGTGGTCCTGGCTGTGGCCCTCGCGGCCTGCGGCCCCAAGGGCCCCGCTGCAGTGAACGTCACCCTGACTGAGTACAAGGTGGAAATGAGCAAGACCAGCCTGCCCGCCGGGCCGGTGAAGTTCACCATCACCCACGAGGGCTCGATCGTGCACGAAGTGGTGGTCGAGCAGAGCGGCGCAATGGATGATCCGCTGGAGGCGAACGGCAGCGTCGCCGAGGTGGAGGACCTTGAGCCCGGTGCGACGGCCACACTCGAGTGGACCATCGACACGCCGGGTGAATATCAACTGAGCTGCCATCTGCCGGGACATTTCGAGAACGGCAGGATCACCACTTTCACCGTGACCGCCAAGTAGCTGGCGCTCACCCCATACAATGCGCAAGGGGCATCCCGCGGGATGCCCCTTTGCACTCCAACGGACGCGCGCACGATCAGCAACCTTTAGCCCAGCCGCGCTAGCGCCTCGCGCATGTGCATGAGCTGGTGCCCGTAAATCGCGGTCAGCATGACCTCGATCGACACCCTGCCCAGCGCCGGATGCCGCCCGACCAGGTCGAGTTGCTCCTCGGTCAACGCGCGTGCGAACTCAATGGTCTCGGCCCGCGCCTGGGCCAGGCTGGCCAGTACCTCCTGCGGCGCCATCCCCGCCAGGCGCTGTTGTTCCTGCGCATTGAAGCCGTCGAAATCAAAACCCTCCGGCGCGCCCTGCCCGCCTGCGGCCACATCCCGCGCCATCAGCAACAGACCCACCTCGGCCGAGTAGAAGTGCGCGGCCAGGTCGCGCGCCGTCCAGGGCGGCGGCCCCTCGTACACCAGCGCGCGCCATCCCTCGGCGCTCAGCGAGCTGAACTTCTCCCGCGTCTTGACCATCCCCTTTTCGAGGCGGGCGACGATGTCGTTGACGCGTGGGCCGGGCATGGGCTGCCTCCGCAATGTGGCGTGCCACGAGTCTAGCCCGGGCGCGGACGAATGTCGAATCGCGTTCCACCCCGTGTTGGTCGGCCCGTTCGCCTCTTGTCCTATAATGGGATAGTCCGGGCCGGCATGCGCCCAGTATGGCCTGAGGCGCGCGCCCAAGAGCGCCGGCGGCGGGGAGGAGGTTGCTCGTGCGCATTGCCATCCTCAGCGACAGCCACGATAACGTTTGGAAGCTCGACAGCGCCATGCCGCAGCTTGCTCAGGCGGATGTGATTCTGCACTGCGGCGACGTGTGTTCGCCGTTCACCATCCTGCGCCTGGCGCAGGGCGTGCAGGGCAAACCGGTTCACCTGGTCTGGGGCAACAACGACGGCGATAAGCCGCTCTTGCTCGCGCGCGCGGCTCAGGCAGGCAATGTCACCATCCACGGCGACCTGGCCGAGCTCACCCTCGATGGGCTCAAGGTGGCGGTCAACCATTATCCGAATATCGCGCGGGCGCTAGCGGAAAGCGGGCGTTACGACCTGGTGTGCTACGGTCACGACCACACCGCGCACGAGGAGCGCGTGGGGCGCACCCTGTTGCTCAACCCGGGCGAGGTGATGGGCCTGCACGGCCGCAGCACCCTGGCCCTCTTCGTCACGCGCAGCCAGAAGGTGGCCTGGGTGGATCTGGCCTGAGGCCTCAAATGACAAACGGCGCCGCACGTGCGACGCCGCTCACGGTGGCGCCCCTGCGGTGAATTGAACACCGGTCTCTGCCTCCGGAGGGCAACGCTCTATCCGCTGAGCTACAGGGGCGACGCATGCGATTTTACCATGCACTCCGCATTCACTCCGCGCCGTGGGCGTGCAGCCGGACCCCGATGGTATAATCCCGTTCGCGCAGCGGTGAGGCCCGCAGGGCCGGCCCGTGGCGACGCGGGTCCCTCGAGGTTTTCCTCATCGCAGTTGGCGCCTCCGGCATGCTCGTGCTCAAGGCCGGACGGCCAATGGAAGGAATTGGCGGGGCCGCGCCTCGCCCCCCCAAGGAGAACGGGCATGTCTGGTCATTCAAAGTGGGCCACCATCAAGCGCAAGAAAGGCGCCGCGGATGCCAAGCGGGGCCAGCTCTTCACGCGCCTGGCGCGCGAGATCGCGATGGCCGCGCGCGAGGGCGGCGGAGATGTCGATGCCAATTTCAAACTGCGCCTGGCGATCGACAAGGCCCACGCCAACAACATGCCCAAAGACAGCATCGAGCGCGCGGTGCACCGCGGCACGGGTGAAGACCGTGAAGGCGGCGCGCTCGAGCAAATGAACTACGAAGCCTATGCGCCCCACGGCATCGCCTTGCTGATCGAGGTGGTGACCGATAACAAGAACCGCGCCGTGGCGGAAATCCGGCGCATCCTCACCCGCGCCGGCGGCAGCCTGGGCGAAGCCGGTTCGGTGGCCTGGCAATTCACGCGCAAGGCCTACTTTGAGTTGTCGGCCGAAGGCAAGGACTGCGACGCCATCTTCGAGATGGCCGTGGAAGCCGGGGCGGATGACGTCTCGGTCGGCAGCGAGTCGATCGAAATCACCGCGCCGGTGGAGGCCTTCAAGGCCATTAGCGAGCGCCTGCGCTCCGCCAAGATCGCCCCGGATGAGGCCGCCCTGCGCATGGATCCTCAGCAACAGATCCCGCTGAGCGTCGATGACACCGTATCCGTGATGAAAGTCGTCGAGGCATTGGAAGAACTCGACGACGTGCAGACCGTTTACTCGAATCTGCAGGTCAGCGACGAGGCGGTGGCCGCCATGGAGGCGGCCGCCTAAGCGGCCCTGCGCGCTGCGCGCCCCTCCACACTATGCCAGCAGCCAGGCCGGCTCGCGCCTTGGGGATCGACCCGGGAACGGCGACGACCGGCTATGGGGTGGTCGAAACGACCCAGGCCGGCCCGCGCGCCATTGCCTACGGGGTCATCCGCACACCCGCCGGGTGGACCCTGGCCCGGCGTTTGCAAAGCCTGCACGAACAACTCAATGCTCTCATCGCTCTCCACGACCCCACCACCGCGGCCGTGGAGAAGCTTTTCTTTCAGAAGAACGTGCGGACGGCCATGGCCGTTGGCCAGGCGCGCGGCGTGGCTCTGCTGGCCCTCTCGGAATACGGCTTGGCGGTTGGAGAATACTCGCCGCTCGAGGTCAAACAGGCGGTCACCGGCTACGGCGCGGCCGGCAAGCGGCAGGTCCAACAAATGGTCCGCGCTATCCTGGAGCTCGACGACATCCCGCGCCCGGATGATGCCGCCGATGCTCTGGCCATTGCCATCTGCCACCTGCAGTGCTCGCGTCTCAACGAACTGGTGGAGGCCTCGTGATCGCATCCCTGCGTGGTCGAGTCGAACAGGTCGCGGAAAACGCCGTAGTGGTCGAAGTGGGCGGGGTAGGGCTGAGGGTGGCCGTGCCGGCGCCGCTGGCTGCCCGCCTGCAGCCGGGGCAGCCGGTGGCCCTGTTCACGCGTCTCATCGTGCGCGAAGATGCGCTGGCGTTGTTCGGATTCGAATCGCCCGATCAGCGCACCTTCTTCGAACTGCTGCTCAGCGTGAGCGGGGTGGGGCCCAAGGTGGCGCTCTCGTTGCTCTCGCACTTCTCGCTCGAAACGCTGCACCAGGCAGTTGGCGCGAACCAGCCCGAACGTTTGGCGGGCATTCCCGGCGTGGGGCGCAAGACAGCCGAAAAGATCGTCTTCCATCTTAAGGACAAGGTGGCCGCCCGTGGGGAAGCCGGCCCGAGCGGGTGGGGCGAGAGCGATACCGAAATCCTCGCGGCGCTCACCGCGCTCGGCTATACCCTGGTCGAGGCCCAGAGCGCGCTGCAGTCGCTGCCCCGCGATGCGCCGGCGGACCTTGAGTCGCGCTTGCGCCTGGCCCTGCAGTGTTTCTCCCGTCGTTGAATGGATATCTTGGCGCACTCGGCCCGCTCGCACCCGTCCGCCGTTCCCTCCTCGGCCTGCGCTCGCTCCATGTAGGATGGCGTTGATCGGCCTGAACTCCTCGGCGCGCGTTCGAGGCAACGCTCAATTGCATAGATCAGTTGTGAAGACCTGGACAAAAGAAATCCTCTCAGTTATCATTCGGGCGGCGGGCACGCAACCCGATGCGCCGACCGCGCAGACGGCTCGCACGGCAAGGTTGCAGTGCGTCTGCGTGCCCCGGCCGCGGGCGGGCACAAGTCCCGCCCGGTTCCGCGCAGATGGCCCAGGCGCGGTTCGCCCCGCGGCTCACCACGGTGTGGAGGACGTAGCATGTCGGATCTGGCAAAGCGCATCGCGCAGGACTTGCAGGCGCAAATTGCTGCGTTTGAGGGCCCGCTGGTCGCCGAAGCCGTGGGCACCGTCCTCGAAGCTGGCGACGGCATCGCGCGTGTACGCGGCCTGGCCGATATCCGCTCGCAGGAACTGGTGCGCTTCGCCAACGGCTCCACCGGTATCGCCTTCAGCCTCGAAAAGGACTCGGTGGGTGTCATCGTTGTGGGCGACTTCAGCAGCATCGGGGAGGGCATGGAGGTGCGCGGCACCGGGCGCATCGCCTCCGTGCCGGTGGGTGACGGCCTCGTGGGCCGGGTGGTCAACGCCCTGGGCGAGCCGATAGACGGCAAGGGCCCGATCCTTTTTACCGACTACCGCCCGATCGAGCGCATTGCCCATGGCGTGGTCGAGCGCCAGGACGTGGACAGCCCGGTACAGACCGGGCTCAAAGCCATCGACTCGATGATCCCTATCGGGCGAGGCCAGCGCGAGTTGATCATCGGCGACCGGCAGACAGGCAAGACGGCCATCGCTGTCGACACCATCATCAACCAGCGCGGCAAGGACTTGCTGTGCATCTACGTCGCCATCGGCCAGAGGAAGGCCTCCGTGGCGCGCACGGTGGCCATCCTCGAACGTCGCGGGGCAATGGACCACACGGTCGTGGTGGTGGCCGCCGCGGATGAGTCGGCTGCGCTGCAGTACATCGCCCCCTACGTCGGCTGCGCCATCGGCGAGGAATTCATGGAAGCTGGGCGCGATGCGCTCATCGTGTACGACGACCTCTCCAAGCACGCCTGGGCCTACCGCCAGGTGTCGCTGCTCTTGCGCCGGCCGCCGGGACGCGAGGCCTACCCGGGCGATGTGTTCTATCTGCACTCGCGTCTGCTCGAACGCTCCGCGCGATTGGCCGACCGCTTCGTGATCGTTCCCTCTTCGTTCAAAGGCGAGGCCGTGGTCACGGATGCCGTGGATGGCGCGGTCTACAGTGGGCCGCGCGCGCGGCACGAGGTCGACGAGGCGGTGAAGGCCATGCCCAACGGCGCCGCGCATCGCGCGGCCAAGGTGAAGGGCTCGGGTGGGTCGCTTACCGCGTTGCCCATCATCGAAACCCTGCTGGGCGACGTCTCGGCCTACGTCCCCACCAACGTCATTTCCATCACCGACGGGCAGATCTACCTCGAATCGAACCTGTTCTATACCGGCATCCGCCCGGCGGTGAACGTTGGCATTTCGGTCTCGCGCGTGGGCGGTTCGGCGCAGACGCGCGCGATGAAGCAGGTGGCCGGCATGCTGCGCCTGGACATGGCCCAGTTCCGCGACCTGGCGGCCTTCGCCCAATTCGGCTCGGACCTCGACAAGACCACCCAGCAGCAGCTCAACCGCGGCCAGCACTTGCAGGAAATCCTCAAGCAGGTGCAGTACGTGCCGATGTCGCTCGGCCATCAAGTGGCCGTGATCTTTGCGGGCACACGCGGTTTTGTCGACCAGGTGCCGCTGGACCAGATGGCCGTATGGGAAGACGGGCTGCACCGCTTCCTGGATGTCGCCTATGCCGACCTGCCCGAGGCGATCGAGCGTGAAAGGGAAATCAGCCCGGCCACTGAGACCCGATTGAAGGAAGCGCTGCAGGCCTACAATGTCTCGTGGAAGCGGTAGGCCGAGCCACGCGCAGCGGATGAGCTGAGATGCCCTCCCTTCGTGAGATGCGGCTGCGAATTCGCAGCGTCGGCAATATCGCCCAGGTCACACGCGCGCTGGAAGCGGTCAGCGCCAGCAAGGTGCGCCGCGCCCAACAGGCCGCGCTGGCGACGCGCGCCTATGCAACCAAGGCCTGGACTGTGCTGGAGGACCTGGCTGGCCAGCCGGGCGGCGGCAGTTTGCATCGCCTGCTCGATCACCGGCCCGAGGTGCGCCAGGTGCTGGTGGTCATGGTCAGCGGCGACCGCGGGCTGGCCGGCGCGTACAACGTGAACGTCGTGCGCGAAGTGCTGGCGCGCTTCCGTTCGATCCCCGTGCCGGTGCGCTACCTGGTGGTGGGCCGCAAAGGGCGCGATATGATGTTGCGCCGCGGGGCGCATCTGGCGGCCGAGTTTAGCGGCCTGCCGGGGCTGCCCACCTTCGCCGATGTGTCGGCCATCGGCCGTTTGGCGCTTGAGGATTTTGAGAAGGGCCAGGCCGACGAAGTCTACTTGGCCTACACGCGCTTCATTTCTCTCATCCGTCAAGAGGTCGTCGTGCGGCGCTTGCTGCCGCTCGCGGTGGAGGAGATGGGCGCGCACATGCAGACGATGGGCGCACGCCCCAGCGGGCCGCGCCTGGCTTACATTTACGAACCGGGACGGACACAGCTGCTGGACGAAATCGTGCCGCGTTTCGCCGCCCTGCAGGTGTTCCAGGCCATCCTGGAGTCCCTGGCCAGCGAACACGCCGCGCGCATGGTGACGATGCACAACGCGACCGAGAATGCACACGAGCTGACCGCAACACTGCAACTCGACTACAACAAGGCGCGCCAGCAGAGTATCACCGGCGACCTGCTCGACATCGCCGGCGGCGTCGAGGCACTGGCGGCCCGCCGCTAGGGCGATTGCCGGGCCGGAGACGTGCCGGCGCGCCCCGCCGTAGAGGACATGCGAATGGTGAATGCCAGCGGACGAATCGTTCAGGTGCAGGGAGGCGTGGTCGACGTGCAATTCCCTCCCGGGGAATTGCCCGCGATCTACGATGCCCTCGAGGTTCCGCGCCAGGGCGCGGTGCCGCTCGTGCTCGAGGTGCAACGTCACCTGGGCGAGAACTGGGTGCGCACCGTGGCCATGGATTCCACCGACGGGCTGCAGCGCGGCGCGCCGGTCGCGGCCACCGGGTTCCCCATTCGTGTGCCCGTCGGGCCGGCCACGCTCGGCCGGGTGTTCAATGTGCTCGGCCGGCCGGTGGACGGCAAGGGCGAGGTCAAAGCGGAGGTGACTTACCCCATTCACCGCACCGCGCCGCCCTTCTCCGAGCAATCCACCACGGCGCAGGTCTTCGAGACCGGGCTTAAGGCGATCGACCTCATCGCCCCCTTTACCCGCGGAGGCAAGACGGGCATCTTTGGCGGCGCGGGCGTGGGCAAGACGGTCATCCTCATGGAACTCATCCGCTCCATTGCCACGGTGCACAAGGGCAACTCGGTGTTTGCCGGGGTAGGGGAGCGCACGCGCGAGGGGACCCAGCTCTACCGCGAGATGCTCGAATCGGGCGTGATGAAGGACACGGTGATGGTCTTCGGCCAGATGAATGAGCCGGCCGGCGTGCGCCTGCGGGTCGGCCTGACCGGGCTGACCATGGCCGAGTACTTCCGCGATGAAGGGCGCGATGTGCTGCTCTTCATCGACAATATCTTCCGCTTCTCCATGTCGGGCTCGGAGGTTTCCGCGCTCCTGGGGCGCTTGCCCTCGGCGGTGGGCTATCAGCCCACCCTTGCCACCGAGATGGGCGAGCTGCAGGAACGCATCACCTCCACTAAGCGCGGCTCGATCACCTCGATGCAGGCGGTGTACGTGCCGGCCGACGACTACTCCGACCCGGCCCCGGTGGCCACCTTCACTCACCTGGATGCGACCGTGGCCCTCGAACGCTCGATTTCCGAGAAGGGCATCTTCCCGGCAGTGGATCCCCTGGCCTCCACCTCGCGCATTCTCGACCCCGGCATCGTCAGCCCGGACCACTACCACACAGCGCGCGAGGTGCAGCGCGTGCTGCAGCGCTACAAGGATTTGCAGGACCTGATCGCCATCCTGGGCGTGGATGAACTGAGCGAGCAGGATAAGCTGATCGTTTCGCGCGCGCGCAAGATCGAGCGCTTCTTCTCGCAGCCGATGTTCGTGGCCGAGCAGTTCACCGGCGTCAAGGGTGAATACGTGCCGCTGCGCGAGACCGTGCGCGGCTTCCGCGAGATTCTGGATGGACAGCATGACGAACTGCCGGAGGCTGCCTTCCACATGGTGGGTCCGATCGAGGGCGCCGTGGATAAGGCTCGGCGCTTGCAGGCCGCCTGAGTGCAGGCAGGATGACTAATGCTGTGTGAAATCGTCACCCAGGACCGTGGACTATTCAGCGGCGAAGTGGATATAGTGCTGGCCCCGGGCAGCGAGGGCGAGCTGGGCATTCTGCCGCATCACGCGCCGCTACTCACCACCCTGAGCTTGGGGGTGCTGCGCGTGCGGCAGGGTGGCCAGGAGCGCGCTTTCACCATCGCCGGCGGCGTGATGGAAGTCCGCCCGGGCCGGGTCACGGTGCTGGCCGATTCGGGCGAGAACATCGACGAGATCGACGAAGCCCGCGCCGAGGCGGCCCGCGAACGGGCGCAGCACATGCTCGCCGAAGGTTCAGCGGTGTCGGATAGACAGATGCGCGAAGCCGAGGCCGCTCTCCGCCGATCGAAGCTGCGCCTGGACGCCGTCCGCCGCTACCGGCGCGCGCGCCGTCCGGGCGCGGGCGAGGGCCAGGGCGGTGGCCACGAGCCGTATTCCGGCTGACCTTCGCCCATCAACCGAGCTTCACTGAGAATCGACTATGGCGCTACTCTACCGCGAATTGGGCATCGATCTGGGCACGGTCAACACGCTCATCGCCGAAGGCGGCGAGGTTGTGTTGAGCGAGCCGACCATGGCCGCCATCGATGTCGACGAACAAAAAATCGTGGCCCTCGGCCAGGAAGCCAAGGACATGTACGGCCGCGTGCCGGAGGGCATCCAGGTGATGTACCCTCTGCGCGACGGGGTCATCGCCGACTACGAGGTGACCGAACGCATCCTGTCCTACTTCATTCAGAAGGTGTGCGGGCCGCTGCGCTTGTTCAAGCCACGAGCCATGGTCACCGTGCCATACGGCGTAACCAGCGTGGAGGGGCGGGCGGCGCACGAAGCCACCTTCCGCGCCGGCAGCCGCGAGGTCTTCTTGGTGCCGCGTTCGTTGGCCGCGGCGGCCGGCGCGGGCTTGCCCATCGGCACCCCCTCCGGCAACATGGTCGTGTACCTGGGGGGTGGCGCCAGCGAGAGCGCGGTGATTGCGGTCAACGGCATCGTGGTGGCCAACACGGTGCGCGTCGGCGGGCAGCGGCTGGATGAAGCCATTGCCACCTACGTGCGCCACAAGCATGGGCTGGTCATCGAACTCACCTCGGATATCATCGATCGCGGGATGATGTTGTGCGGAGGCGGCTCACTCCTTCGTGGAGTGGACCGCTATTTCACCCAGGTGACCGGCGTGCCTGCTTATCTGGCCGAAGAGCCCGTGGCGTGCCTGGCACTGGGCGCAGAGCGTGTGCTCAAACAGGTGGAGTTGTTCCGGCGCTTCTTGCCGCCGGCGTGAGCGCGAGCCGCTAGCGCGGCCCCGGGTGTTCGAGGTAGTACGTCATGCGCTGCAGGTGGACCGCCGGATCGATGTTTTGCACGTAAACCCCTCGCGGCACAATCAACGTGGTCGGCGCATAGTTGAGGATGGCCTGCACCCCGGCCTCGATCAGGTGCTGCGTGGCGGGCTGCGCCTGCGCCGCCGGGACGGCCAGCATGGCCACACGGATGCCTTCGCGCCGCACCAGTTCGACAATGCGCGCCGAGTCGCTGATGACAAAACCGGCCAGGCTCTGGCCAATCTTGGAGAGGTTGTTGTCGAACACCATGCGAATGCGGAACCCGCGGTCGTGAAAGCCCTGGTAGTTGGCTAACGCGCGACCCAAGTCGCCGGCGCCGACCAGCACCACGTCCCACAACTGCCCGAGTTTGAGGATGCGCCGCAGTTGCTCGATCAGGAAAGAGACGTTGTAGCCCAAGCCCTGCTTTCCGAATTCGCCGAAGTGTGAGAGGTCTTTGCGAATTTGGGCCGAGGTCAGCCCGAGGCGGGAAGCCAGCTCTTGCGAGGAGGTGACCGACTTGCCTTCGGCGCTCATGGCGCTGAGCGCGCGCAGGTAGACCGGCAACCGGCCCACGACGATGTCGGGAATGGGTTTCGACGCCATCCATGCCTCCGCCGG